>JAGNEZ010000002.1 GCA_018003015.1 Phycisphaerae bacterium
TAGCCCTGCGGTTCGCGAACCTCACCGCCGGTGAACTCCGGGAGCAACGGCCGCCGGGCACGATTCGCCCGGCCGGGCCGTGCAATTCGGCACCTTCGTGCTGGCTTTTATGCAACTGGGGGGTAGAGTAGGCCACGGTGAATGGCCACCGTCGAGATGCTGTGAGCGAAATCGTCGGCGGTGTATCGCCAGACCGGGGCGGCGCTGACGTCGCCCGACTTGGTCGCATCGATGGCCCAAAGACAGCCGGGACCGTCGTTGCCGCTCTCCGGGGCATGCCCGACGGCGATGAACACCTTGTTGTCGACGAAGACCGGGGTAGCGACGGCATGCCCCAGGGATCCGCGGTCGGCGGCCACATCGGCCGGCAAATGCGAGTTGCAGTTGAACTTCCAGAGCGGTTTCCCGGTGGCAGGCTCAAAGGCGTATATCCAGCCGTCGCCGCCGGGGAATACGACCTGGGGCCGGCCGTTCACCAAGCCACACGCCGGGCCTGACCACTGGCCGGCCAGGATGCGATCGCCGGGCGAGTGATCACCCCAGACGAGCCGGCCGGTGGTTCGGTCTACGGCGATGAAGCTGGGGGCCTGCGGGGCCGGAACCTGCTCGGCGGTGATGTCGGTGCCATTGCCGGTGACCACGAAGACCAGATCGTCCCACACCAGCGGCGGGGAGGCCGAGGCTTGGTGGGGCGAGACGCCAAGCTCGTGGACCATATCGAGCGTCCACACAAAATCGGCCGCGGCGAGGCCATGGGCTTTCTCATTCGTGACCGGGCCATCGTTCGTGCCGTCAAGGAAGCCTTCGGTGTCCAGGCAAGCGAGTTCGCCGCGGTTGCTGACGTAGTAGACGCGATCGCCCAGGACACAAGGCACCGAGGAGATCCCAATCTCCGGCCAGTCGAGTTCGGCTGGGGGCTCGAGCTTGTCATGGACGGCCTGCCAGAGGAACCTGCCATCGGCTTCCGCGAAACACATCAGCACGCCCTTGTCGCCCTTGATCGCCGGGTTACGCGGCCTGCCGTTGTTGGTGCCGATGAAGACCTTGCCGCCGGCCACAACGGGATTGCCAAAGGTCTGGGAACCCAGAGTGGCTACCCATTTGAGGTTGCCCCTGTCGTTGACCCCCCACTCGGTAGGCAGGTTTCGCTGGTTGGAGACCATGTTGCGGTCGGGGCGGCCGCCCCACATGGGCCAGTCCGCGGTTGACGCGACGGAGGTGGGCTGGGGGGATTCGCCGGGAGCAGGGACGGTGTTGGTGGGGGGGGATGCCTCGGCAAGTGCGGAGAAGGATGCCCAAACGAGGATCCTGACTGCCACCCGGGAACGGTGAAGGGAGGCACGACGCGAAGGGGCTGGATCCGCTCGTTTCATCTTGAGGGTCCTTATACCCAAACCTGGTATCACTGTCACCGGGGGACTCGGCCTCCCTCCTAAGGACGGGATAACGGGACAGTCCCGTTTATTTCGAACGCCTATTCTCCGGTCAACCGCCACTTCTCCGCTTGCGTGGACGACCGCACGGACCAAGCGACCGCTCCAGGCCGAGCTTCCGCACCGAGCTTCCGCATCGCGTTGAGTCCGGCCCGACGCCCCGAGCGAATGCCCCCCAATCTCGCCCCGCCTGCCAGCTGTGCCCAATGGCTTCGTTTGGCCGAGCACCCGTTCCTGTGATCCTCCCTCTTGGAGAGGTTCCCGGGGTGCAGGCAACGCGTCGGCAGCGGTTGATTCAGGCCCGGCGCCATGACAGAATGGCCCCTGGCCTAGGCCCCAGGCAAACAGCTCGGTGGCCTTGACTCTTGCCCCGCTTGCCCATGGTCCCCGCAGACGAGGAGACCGCATTATGTCCGTTCGACCTGCCCTGACCTGCGTCGTTGCATGCCTGGCTCTGCTGCCCGTCGGGAAGACGCACGGGCAGCCGATGACTCGGCCGTCCACCTCTCCCGCTCCCGGTGAACTGCCGCCGGGGCATGTGCAGGGCGACGTGGTCAGCTACTCCTACGTGCCCATCCGAACCTGGGCCCCCAAGGAAGGAATCGGGATCCTGCCTTACCTCTTCGAGTACAATCTGATGGCCTTCGACGACCGGCAGCCCCTGGAAAACCTGCACGCGGAGAACGTCCGCCGGATCGACATTGCCAGTCACTGGTCCACCGCCATCCAGCTCTACAATCGGCACGACCGCTTTCGAGATGAGATCGTCAACCTGATGATCCGCTGCTACCGACATCGACAGCTGATTATCTTGAGCGCCCGGCCCTCCATCAAGGAGGGGAAAAATGGCTTCGAGAATCTCGGCCATATCCTCGACCAGCTCTGGGGTGCTCGGGATACCGAACTGGTCGATCCGGAAGGCGATCGGGCCACTGGAAGCCAGCTGATCAATAACATCCTGGCTGCCAGCGTGGGCGACGAGGAAGAGTGCGGCCTTGGAACGGACGGTCTCGAGAGGCTCTTCGCCGACTTCGACCGCCAGATCCGGCTTCGCGAAAAGGACGACCGCCGACCCTTCAGCCACATCAAGGCCTGGTTCAATATGATCGGCTATGCGGCACTGGACTACAACGGCTGCTACGCGGCCAGCCAGAACGACATCGAGAAGCACCGCCGGGTCAAACTGCCGCCGAATACCCAGGCCATCGGCGTGGACGTGTACCACTACTGGTTCCATCAATACAGCCCCTTTGACCCGGCGGACCTGTCCATACCGCGGGCCCGGGTCCGAGCCCACGCCGACGAATGGCAGCGCATTCGCACCAGGTACTATCCGGAGGGACTGCAGGTCCGGGTCTGCAAGGACAGCAGCAATCCCGCAACTTGGACGCCCGAATGCTGGAACGACACCCACGCCCTCATGGACGCGATCCAATTGGCGGAAGCCAGGAACGCCATGATGTGGTACATCGCGGTATGCGGCCAGCTCGGACCGGCCGGCAAGGAGACCACCTACACCACGCCCATCGAGACCATGCAGGCTTACTACGACCACCTCAAGGCGGGGCCCTGGGTCGCACTGGCCTGGTGGGTCTTCGGCTCACACCAGACCTGCCGTGGCGGACTGGAGTACTATGACCGGACGCTCAAACACTACACCCCGGCCCACCCCCACGGCGAACCCTACACGCCCGAGATGCTCGACTACTGGCAGAAGGAATACGTGGCCTTCAAAACCCGTATCTTCAACGACGTCGTCTACGGCCAGTTCCGACATCTCAACGGCTCAACCCCCAAGAAGGTCGGAGGCCGTTGACCCGCGGCCAGAGGCGGGAGGAGCTCTCACCAAGCCGGCAGGAGCTGTTCATTCCCCGGCGGATACAGGCGGAGAGACGCATCGGTACCTAAGGGCTCACCGTGAACCAGACCGTCTCGCTGTGGTCCTCCAGGGCGGTCACCTGGACGTGGTGACTCCGGCCGGATATACCCACCACCTGAATCACCGTCCCAATCGGGAGATCCTCATAGTTCCACCTAGTGCCGCCAACACGAATCTGCAGGTCTGCGTCCAGCGGATGCCCGTCCGTGTCCTCCACCTTGATGACGATCCCATCCACCGTGAGCATCTCCTTGCCGGCCACCCGGCTGTCCCGGCTCACCATGCCCTGGAAAAGGGCTACCGGCATCGGCGACGACGACGGGACCGCCCCCACCGGTCGCTCCACGGCGGCGGCAGGGGCAGGCCCCTGATTCCGGCCAACGGCCGTAGTGGCCTCCGCCAGGGGCTTGGCATTCAGGAAGAAGTCCGCAATGTCGCCGTCCGCGGCAACCTGGTCCTTGATGTGCCTGAATACCTCCGCGGCGTGCTCGCGGTCACCGACGAAGTGATAGACGAAACCAACCACCAGCAGAGCGTCGGTATCCCCCGGCACATCCTGCAGCCGCCGCGCCAGCTGGTCCCACTGCCGATCAAAGTCCGCCGGGTCGCCATACGCGCTACGCACATCCATCGCAGAATCGACTACCTGCGGGAACAGCCGGATCCCGCGGCGAAGGGCCTCCGCCGACGCGGCATAGTCGCCGGTCGCAAACCGGGCCATGCCGTACGACAACCATGCATCCACGTTCTGCGGGTCGGCGTTCGCAACCCGCAAGAACAGATCGGCCGCTTCGTTGTACCGGCCATCCCGGAAGTACTGAGTCCCGGTGGTCACCATCTGCTTCAACTGGTCCGCCGGCAGGGCCAGGGCCGAACCGGTAGTCGCCACCGCGGGCTGAACAGGAGGCGCGACAACCACGGTTTGCGCCACCACAGGGGCCGACACCACGTAGGTCGAGGACGCGACGTAAGCGGGGTAGTAGACCGGGTAGACCCGGGGACGCACGAAGCACGCACTGTAGAAACCAAACCCGAAGTGGTGCCGGTCGGCGCGATGGCCGCGCCAATGATCAGGACGAGGCGGGTACGGCGGAGGAATCTCCCCTCGACGCTCGCCGTGCGCCGGACGCAAAAAGCCGGCCAACCCACGATTCCCCGGTCGGTTGAACAGGTCGCGACCGGCCGATGGCGTCTGCGTGAAACGCCCGGAGAAGGGCATATCACCTCGCTGAGGACCGCTGCGCTGCGACTCGTGACCCTGAAGGGAGCCCTGTCGCGGGGCGTGGTTGCCGAGGGCAAGCGGCGCGCGACTGCGTTCGCTGCCGTCCGGTCGGGAGACGGTCGGTGCCGACCTGTCAGCATGGTTGGGATTCAGCGCGATCGAGGGGGTCGAGCGGCGTTCGCCTGCCTGGGACCCCGCTCGGCTCGGCAAGGACGGCAGCCGATCGGCCTCCTTGCGGAGGGCACCCGACAGCGCCTGCGGAATGCTGGGGCGATCAGCGGATGGCCCCGATCGGAAAATGCTCAGAGGTGACGCCGAGGACGGCACGCGTGCCGGCGCTTGCGCCCCCGGCGCCGGGCGGCCAGTCGGCGAGGAAGACGACGAAATGCGCGGCGCAAGATTGGGGACCGACTTGGAGAACCCGGCGTTTGGCTCCGAACGACGAATCATGGGAGCCCAATTCGGTTTCATTTCGCGACCGGCGGGGCTTGACCGCTCAAACGAACGCGATACCGCGGGCCGCGAAGAACGCTCGATCTTGACCGGTGAGGCGGCCGGCGCTCGGAACGCCGGCTGACGCTGGCCGCTCCGCCTTTCAGGCCGGGCAGCTCCGTCGGCCGCCGTCGCCGCGAGGAGGAGTACCGCCAGTGCTGTGGAACGAACACGCCAACCGTAGGGGGCACGAAGAAGATGGAACCAGGCCATCGCAGCCTGCCAACCGCCGCCGGCCGGCTTCAACACCGCCACGGGCGGCACAGCGTTCGGAGTAGAGCGGTACATGGCAAACCTCCAGGAACGCAACTCCGGGAAACCCCGGCCGCCGGTTCCACGTAGCTTGGTCTCTTGCCAGACGCTCAAGCTACCACCCGGCCAGCGTTCCATAATACTTGACACGGAAGAACAATATATGTTTGGAAAATATCGTCCAGGAGGGTCCGCAAAGGCTCAATTCGCTGAAAAAGACACCCGGTCGGCTTCCGCCGGCCAGTACGGGCATCAGAAACGACCACCGGGGCGGCCGCTCCTTCTCTCCAGGAAGGAAGGCGGTGCCAGCCAGGAAAGAGCCTTTTACTTCACGAAGAAAATCCCTACTTTAGTTCCTTTAGACTCTACTGGGTGGTATCGGAGCGGTCGGCACGGGTGCGGCGCGCCCACGAGCCCGCGCTGACCCAGCCTGGGCTCTTATTCGAACGGTCGATAGTCTCAGCACGGCCGCAGGCGGAGGAATCACAGGTTCACTTGCATCCTCACGCCATAGACGACGGACACATCGTGAGCCTCGCTTCCACCAGGATCCATGATGACCTGGAGGTCCGGCGAAATATGGAGCCAAGGAGTGATGGCGATGTTGTAGTAGACCTCGACGCCTTGTTCGCAGTTGTATGCGTCCGGCATCTTGTTGCTCAGATCGAGATAGTAGTAGCCGACGCCGAAGGTGTCGTTGTCGCGTGTGGGAATGACTCCCTTGCCGCCGACACCAAAGCTGTAGTGGTGGGCAATCGCCGAGGCGTCCTGCCGGGCCCAGCCGAACCGGCCGAAGAGGCCGACGCCCTGGGTCGGATCGTCGCTTTCGGTGTAGAGGTACTGGTCGAAGTTGTAGAACAGGCCCACTTCGTCAGGGCTGGTGTCAAAGGGCAGGTACGGGGCCATCCAGCCCATGACCTTAGGCCCAACCACCTTGGTCAAGGTCGGTCCCAGTTCCTTGAAGGGTGACTTGGGTTGCAGATGCTGCTTCTCCATCGAGGTCCACAGGAAGCCAAAACGCTGGTTGCCCGGCAGGCCGAACGGCTTGACCTTGATATCCCATTCATGGAGCAGCGAGGTATGCGTCGGCCCGTGGAACGTGGTCTCGAAACCGGTCGTCTTGGCCTGGCCCTCGGCGTCCGTCACCGCAGTGCGGATGGACAATGCCTCGATCGGATTCACCACCGCTCCCACGCCCATCGTCGTGTATGGAAGAAACAACGGAATGACCGGATTGTTGCGCAGCGCCAGGTTCATGAACTGGGTGCGCTCGTCATTGGCGAAGACGTTGGTGTCGAAGGCCCGGGAGCCGTCGAGCTTGCCCGCCAGAAGAATCAGCTTCCCATCGAACAGCACTTGCTGGTAGAAGAACTCCGAGAGGGTCATCATGCAGCCCTCTCCAAAGCCGGGTTTGACCGCATCCATGTTGACCGGCATCAGCGAACCCACCTTGTTGAGAATGCCGTCGCCCCACTTGGGCTCGGCGTTCAGCACGAAGGTGCCGCCGTCCCACAGACCCATCTTGGCCGTGTCCAGCGTCAGCGTCAGGTCGCCGGATCCGGAATAGCGGTGACCGTTCTTCGTGTCCACGCCCCCGTGCGCATTGCCCTGCAGGATCTGCGTGACGTTGATGTCGAAAGTGATGCCGGCATCCGCCATTTGATTCCGGAGACCACCCCAGTCGCCGGTCATCTTCTTCCAGTCCATCCAGTTGTCGCCGGCGAAGGAGGCCTTCTCGCCGACGGCGGCGGTCTTCTCCTCCGCAACCGCCTTCTCCGCCGCGGCCTTCGAATCGCTGGCCTGGGCCGCCGCGGGGCTTGGTCCGCCCGGTTCGGCCGCAACCTGGGCAAGAGCCGCCTGGACGCCGATCGAAAGGAAGAACGCCGCTGCCAGTCTCCATTGCCTCATCATCGAACTCCTTTTGCCTCTGGTGGGCGAACCCGGGGTCGCGCCCACCGGTCGGAAATGCGCCGGGCCTGCCGCGCCGCAGGGCCGGATTGGCGGTATTCTCTACGCAGATCCGAAAAAAAACAATCAGCCTTGACATGGGGTAAATACCCTATACCTGGCCGGCGAGTACCTTTCATCGACAAGCGACCGGGCATCGGGTATTATCGCCCCCCGCAGTCCTGGTGGCCGTCGTTCCCGATGCGCCTCCATTCGGGCTCGTGAACCCAAGGGCAGTATCTTCTCGAGAAAGGCGATCGCATGCAAATCAAAGTATTGCTTGAAGAACACGAGATTCCTCGTCAGTGGTACAATCTGGGTGCGGATCTCCCCAGCCCCATGCAGCCGCCCCTCGGTCCGACGGGGCAGCCGGTCCGGCCGGAGATGCTCACCCCTGTCTTTCCCATGAATATCATCGAGCAGGAGGTAAGCCGAGAGCGATGGATCACCATTCCAGACGAGATTCTGGAGATGCTCTATCGCTGGCGACCCACTCCGCTTCACCGGGCGGTCTTCCTGGAGCGAGCCCTGAAGACGCCGGCCCGCATCTATTACAAGGATGAAAGCGTCAGCCCGCCGGGGAGCCACAAGCCCAATACCGCCGTCGCCCAGGCGTGGTACAACAAGCAGGCCGGCATCAAGCGAATCACCACCGAGACGGGAGCGGGACAGTGGGGCAGCGCCTTGGCATTCGCCTGTCGCCTGCTGGGTCTGGAGTGCAAGGTGTACATGGTCCGAATCAGCTTCGATCAGAAGCCGTTCCGCCGGTTGATGATGGAAACCTGGGGCGGCAAGTGCATCGCCAGTCCAAGCACGGAAACCCAGACCGGCCGGGCGATCCTCGAGCAGGATCCGAACACGCCAGGCAGCCTGGGCATCGCCATCAGCGAGGCCATCGAGGACGCCGTGGGCGATGAGACCGGCAAGACGCGGTATTCCCTCGGGAGCGTGCTCAACCACGTCATGCTGCATCAGACGATCATCGGCCTCGAGGTCAAGAAGCAGTTCGCCAAGATCGGCGAGAAGAAGGTCGATGTGGTCATCGGATGTGCCGGCGGCGGCAGCAACTTCGCGGGCCTGGCGTTCCCGTTCATGGCCGACAAGATCGCCGGGGCAGACATCACCATCATCCCAACCGAGCCGAGCAGCTGCCCGAAGATGACCCGCGGGCCGTTCGCCTACGATTTCGGGGATACGGCCGGCATGACCCCTCTGCTTCCGATGTTCACGCTGGGACACACCTTCGTGCCCCCGCCCATCCACGCGGGGGGACTGCGCTACCACGGCATGGCTCCGCTGGTCTGTCAGTCCATCGTGGAGGGCTTGGCCGAGCCGAGGGCGATCCACCAGATCGAATGCTACGAAGCCGCGGTCCTCTTTGCCCAGACCGAAGGCATCATCCCCGCTCCGGAGACCAGTCACGCCATCGCAGCCACCATCCAGGAAGCCAACAAAGCCAAGGAAGAGGGCAAGGAGAAGGTGATTGTCTTCAACTTCAGCGGCCATGGACTGATGGATCTGGTTGGCTACGAGAAGTACTTTGCCGGCCGGCTGGAGGACTACCCGCTGCCCGAGGAACTGATGAACCGATCGCTGGCCGCGATCAAGGACCTGCCCAAGCCCAAACCGGTCCGCACCGGCCGGTGGAAATCGGCTCGCGCTGACGTGGTGTGATCAGGGCAGGAGGTTGCGGACCGCCCCGGACAGCATGCCCCGAATCGTGAGTGTTGGGCAGATGACGGACGATCCGTGCGTGACTTCGCCGAGCCCAAACGGCCCTGCCGGCGAGGGGACGCGTGCCGTCAACCTGCTCCTGTTCATCGGCGTGTTCTTCGTGACATGGGCCATCCTCGCCAAGACACTCTGGTACTCGCCGGCCAAGCCCTGGCTCGACGCGCGGTTGGGCAAGCAGGCGGCCGACGTGGCTCTGTCGTGCCTGAAGGCGGCTATCTGGCTGGGTACCGCCGCAATCTTCCTGCGATGGCGAGGATGCTCCGACGGGCTCGCTTCGCTGGCTCTCAAGGACCACGTCTGCCGCGGTCTGTTCCTCGGTCTTGCGATCGGGGCGTTGTCCCTGGCGAAGGACTTCATCCGGGTGACGCATATCGAGCACCGGGAGCCACTGCCGCTGTCCGATCCGGCAGCCTTGGTGATCATGATCATCGGAGCGCCGTTCATCGAAGAAGTGCTGTTCCGGGGGTGCATCCTGCAGGCGTTGAGGCAGCATGCTCGCTTCGGGTGGGCGAACCTGGCTCAGGCGATTCTCTTCTTTGCCATCCACCTGCCCGGCTGGTTCTTCGCCGGTACGCTCACGACCCACCTCCACCCTGGCACGTCACTGTCCATCTTCGTTCTCGGCTTCTTCCAGGGCTATCTGCTCAAATGGACCCGGAGCCTCTGGCCCTGTGTTTTGCTCCACTTCGCGAACAACTACGGAGCCCGGCTGTGACGGCTTGTCCGCCGTGCCTTGAGCCAAGCGGTGGGCGCTGCCGACCAGGGTCGAGGGGGCGGGATGATCGTCGGACATGCCCCGTGCAGCACCCGTGAAGTGTCTCGAACGTTGCCCGCCTCGCCACGGTCAGCCAATCGTCCATCCGCGTACGGTTGGGCTTCAGGTCGATGTCTCCGAGTCATGACTGGACATGGACGGTCCCGAACCGCTGAATTGAACCTCCGCCAACGGCGGGTCATAATCCCCTGCATGTCACCGCGACGAGCCATGACCATCATGTGTCTGCTGGTCGGCCTGTCGTCCGTCGGCCTCCGTGCGGGGGACACGGTCGCGACCGCGCAACCGCGTCATTCGCCCGAAGTCGAGGCCCTGCTGACCCAGGTACAGCAGGCGGGCATCCGCTACTTCGATGCGTTTGGCCATCCGGTTTCGGGTCTGGCCCGGGAGGGTACCGGTCACGGCCCCGACGTTTGCGCCGTCGGCGCGACGGGCATGGGGCTCTTCAATCTGATGGTCGGCGTCGAGCGTGGCTTCCTCACCCGGGCCCAGGCCGCGAGGCGGATTCGCCAGATGCTCCGGTTCCTGGCGACCAAGGCCGACCGATTCCATGGCGCCTTCCCGCACTGGCTCGACGGGCGGACCGGGAAGGTCATCCCGTTCAGTCCCAACGACGACGGCGCGGATCTGGTCGAGACCGCGTACCTGGCTCAAGGGCTGATCGCGGTGCGCGAGTACTTCTCGGCGGACGATCCGGTCGAGACCGAGTTGCGCCGCTTGGCCGAGAAGATGTGGCGGGAGATCGAATGGGACTTCTTCGTGAAGGAGAAGAACGCCGACGCGTACCTCCTGTGGCATTGGTCGCCGCGGGTCGAGTGGAGGATGAACCACCCGGTGCGCGGTTTCAACGAGTGCCAGATCACCTATCTGCTGGCTTTGGCTTCCCCGACCCACGCGGTGCCAGCCAAGTGTTACTGGCAGGGATGGCAGGGCCGTGACTATGCCCGAGAGCGCGAGCACTATGGCGTTCATGTCTCTCTGGGCCGAGGCCTGGAGATGCCTCTCTTCTTCGTCCACTACTCGTATCTCGGGTTCGACCCCCGAGCGATCTCCTTCGAGGGCAAGACCTACTTCGAGCACTTCCGGGATCTGTGCCGCGTGCAGGTTCAGTATGCCCGGGTCAAGAGCGGCACCTTCGCAGGCTATGGCCCCCTGTGGGGCTTGACGGCCTGTCTCGGTCCCGACGGCTACAAGGCGTTTGCCCCTGGTGATGGTGACGACGGCACGCTCGCTCCTACCGCCGCCCTGTCCAGCATGCCGTACGTCCCTCAGGAGAGCCTGTCCTGTCTGCTGGAGCTGGATCAACGCTACCGGGCTCGTCTGTGGGGCGGCTACGGCTTTGCCGACTCCTTCAACCTCTCTCGGGCCTGGGTGTCGAAGACTTGGCTGGGAATCGACCTCGGGCCGATCGCCCCCATGATCGAGAACTACCGGACCGGACTGTGCTGGCGGGTGTTTATGAAGGCGTCTGAGATCGAACCCGTCCTGCGGCTTCTCCGCGAGCCGCAATCCGGGCCCAAGCCCAGCTGAACGCAGGGCGTCCCGCCGGCTTACGGGCTGTGATCATGGGCGTTAGAATGGTCCCGTGTTGGTGCATGGCCGACACGGCGAGCGAGCCCGTGCGCACAGGAGGTTGGGTCGTGAACAGTATCACTCGACGACGGTTCTTGAATCGGTCGCTGGTTTCGGCCGGGGCGGCAGGGGCCTCGGCGGCTGCTGCCCGAGCGGCGACGGTATCGTCGCTGGCCTCGGTGAGCACGTCGATTCTGGGCGCCAACGACCGGGTGCGGTTCGGGGTCATCGGCACCGGCGGGCAGGGCCGCCACGATCTCATGACCTTCTTCAAGCATGACAACCGAGGCCTCGAATGTCCGGTGATCTGCGACGTCGACGAGGCGATGCTCGATCAGGCCGCCGCGTGGCTGCAGAAGAACGGGAAGAGCCCGCCCGACCGGGTCAAGGATTTCCGCAGGGTGTGCGATCGCAAGGATGTCGACGTGGTCCTCGTCGCCACCCCGGACCACTGGCACGCCCTGCAGACCATTCAGTGCATGCAGGCGGGCAAGGACGTCTACTGCGAGAAGCCGCTGGCCAACAGTATCGGCGAAGGCAAGGCCATGCTGGACTGGGCCGGCAGGACCGGCCGGGTCGTGCAGATGGGTACTCAGTGGAGAATGAGCAGTCATTTCCGCGAGGCGGTCGAGCAGGTGCAGTCGGGCAAGCTGGGGCGGATCCGGCTGGTTCGCTGCTGGGCGGCGTTAGGCTGGTTCCAGAGCCTGGGCAAGGTGGCGGACTCCGAGGTGCCAGCCGGCGTCGACTACGACATGTGGCTCGGGCCAGCGCCCAGGCGGCCGTTCAACCGGGCCCGGTTCCACTTTGCGTTCCGCTGGTTCTACGACTACGCGGGCGGGCTGATGACCGACTGGGGCGTGCACCTCCTCAACATCGCTCTGTGGGCGATGAACGCCAGTGCTCCCAAGCGGGTGGCCTCCACCGGCGGCAAGTACATCTACCCGGACGACACCGCCGAGACGCCGGACACGCAATGCACGCTCTATGATTTCGAGAAGTTCACGCTGGTCTGGGAGCATCAGGCCGGTACCGGCCACGGGCCCGAGCATCGCGAGCATGGCTGCGCGTTCTACGGCACCAACGGCACCCTGGTTGTCGACGGCTCCGGCTACGACGTCTATCCCGAGGGCAAGACACCGGTTCCGGCCCTCAAGAAGAACATAGAGGAGGAACCGGAACTGTGCCGGGTGAAGCTGGTCGGCGATTTCCTGGAGTGCTGCCGCACCCGCAGAAAGCCGGCCGAGGACATCGAACTGGGCCACTGGGTGACCACCGTGGCCCACCTGGGCAACCTGGCCCTCCGCACCGGTCGATCCATCGAGTACGACGTCGAGAATATGAAGGTCATCGGCAACGATCTGGCCAACGCGATGATCACCAATCCGTACCGCCGCCCCTGGGAACTGCCCAAGGCGTGAATCGCGTCCGGCGGCAACGGCCGGAGCTATCGGGCCCGCGATTCGCTGTCCGGCGTTCCTGGCGGACGGGCTTCGACGTCGATGAAGTCGTCATCCCGTTGTGGCCCGAATGACCCCGGGGTGAGCAGGGTGATTCTGGTCCGCAGCCTGCGCTTCATGTCGGCCCGGACCAAGGCCCGCACGGGTGGCAGGAAGAGAAGCAGACCGGCGATGTCGGTGAGCACGCCGGGCGTGATCAGCAGGATACCTCCGATCAGGATGAGCAGCCCGTCGACCAGGCGATCACCCGGCAGGCGTCCGGCGGCCATGTCGGCCTGAATGCCCTGGATCGTGCGCCATCCCTCATGCCGGGCGACGGCCGCGCCGACGAAGCCGATCAGCAAGACCATCGCGATGGTCGTGCCTGCCCCGATGCGGCTCCCGATCTTGATCAGGATGGCCAGCTCAACCAGCGGCACAAGGGTGAACAGCAGCAGCAAGCGGAGAACCATTTCAGCGGGTCGGGCTCCCGAAGGGGCTAGGTTCTGCAAACCGGTTGCATCCTACCAGCACGCGGTCAATGCGACAAGAACGCCTGAAAGTCTCATAACTCCCGCGGTTTGTCGGTTACGCGTGTCCCTGATTCGATTGGCGATCACTCCCGGCTAAAGCGTCCGGCCGGAAATCCGATAACGCCAGTGGGGCGCCGCCTCTTGAGCGGGCGCGTGGACGTAGATGGAAGGAATACGCCGAGTGTCAGCCGAATGTTCGATTATCGTTCCGGTGTTCAATGACGGGGCTTCTCTGCCCAGCCTTCATCTCCGTCTTACCGCCATGCTCCGCCGGCTGGCGATTCCGTATGAGATCCTCTACGTGGATAACGGGAGCACGGACCAGACGCCAGACATCATCAGCGCCCTGCACCGCGAAGAGGGTGCGGTCAAAGGGATCATCCTGTCGCGTCGGTTCGGGCGTCAGGCGGCGCTGTGTGCCGGGCTCGAGGCGGCCACCGGTCGGTCGGTCATCACCATCGACGGCAACCTGGCCGACCCGCCGGAAGTCATTCCTCGGCTCATCGAAGCCTGGCACGAAGGCTATGAGGTGATCTTCGCCCGTCGCCGGCGCAACAAGAACCTGGTTCACCGGGTGGCCAGCCGGATCTGCCGTCGGATTCTGCGCCAGGTCAGCGAGGTGCCCATTCCGACCGACACGGGCGAGCTGACTCTCATGGACCGCCGGGCGGTGGAGGAACTCAACAGCCTGCCGGAACGCACCCGGTTCATTACCGGTCTGCGGAGCTGGGTTGGTTTCCGTCAGGCGGTGCTCGAGTACACGCCTGAGTCGCCCAGGTTGGGAGCCGGTCCGGTTTACTCTCTGTCGCGGCAGCTGCATACCGTCGTGGAGGGCGTGCTGGCTTTCTCGAGTGCTCCGCTCAGGCTCATCACCACACTGGGATGCGCGGTCGGCCTGATTTCGATGGCCGGTCTGTTGATCGCCGGTTTCCGGTTCGGGATCGTCGATCCGGGAATCGCCGGATCGCTGCTGGTCGGCTGTGGTCTGGGATTACTGGGGGGCATTCAACTGATCTGTCTGGGGATCGTGGGCGAGTACATGGCCCGGGTCTACCAGGAAGTCCGCAACCGCCCGCTGTATGTGACGCGCGAGCGAGTCGGTTTCCTTCCGCACCCTCGAGCCGTTCGCAACATTCTCGAGTTCCTGCCGACAGAACCTACGGGTGTTCAGGAGGTCGCCACGGACGTCCTGGTCCGTGAGACCCGGCTGGTTCAGCCGCTTGAGCCGCTGCGGGCCGAGACAGCTTGATCATCTGCGACGTCCTGGTTCCATGTCCCAATGGTGGTTGACCATCAGCCATGGGCCACGGCCTCCGCGGAGGGGCTGGCCACGTCTTCGGCCCTGCGGGCCCTCCCCGCTGCTCCGAGTTGACAGTCGTCCGGGCATGGGATACGGTCTTGGCCAACGCCTGAGGTATCATGCCATGAAGGGTTGGTTTTCCCTTGCGACATCGTGTTCGGGCATGCTTGCGGTGGTGCTGGTTGCGGGCTGCAGCGACTGGATGGGCAAGTCCAAGAAGCCGACGACTCGCCCCGCCGGCACGACCGACAGCATCTCCACTGCATCCCCCCAGCAGGCCACGCTGGCCCTGCAGGGTGCCATAGGTGCGGCCACCTACGTCGAGGGCGGCCGGCTGCTGCCCGTTCGCGGCTACGGTCTGGTGGTCGGGCTCGGTGGAAAGGGCAGCCGGAATTGCCCGCCCAGTGTTCGTGACTACCTCCGCAAGGAACTCGCCCGCCAGCGGGTGACCAGCACCGGCGACGATGACAATGTCCCCAGCCCCGACGCACTCCTCAACAGTCTGGACACGGCGGTCGTCGTCGTGGATGCGGAGGTACCGGCCGCCGCCGCCAAGCAGCGCGCCTTCGACGTCCGCGTTCAAGCGATGGATCCCGACACCCAGTCGATCGCCGGCGGTATCCTCCTGCCGTGCGACCTGAAGATCTACCGCGAGGTCGGGCCGGCCGAGGTGATTGAAGGCAAGACCCATGCTCAAGCCCAGGGGCCGGTCTTCACCAATCCGTTTGTCGGAGGAGCGAATGCCGGGACCACCGTCGACCCGCGGGAAGGGCTGGTCATCGGTGGTGGCTCGAACCTGGTCGTGCGCAAGGTGGAGATGGTCTGTGTGGTCGAATCGTACTCCGTGGTCCGCCAGATTCGCGACGTCATCAACCGCCGTTTTCCCACCACACCCCCCGCTGCAGATGCGATCAGCCCAACGACGGTGCAGTTGACGATCCCGGCCGAGTACCGGGGGCGCGAGAACCGTTTCATCGAGAAGGTCCGCTATCTGCCCTTGACATCGTCCAACGCCCAGCTGGAAGCCCGGGCCAAGGCGTTGATTGTGGAGTTCACCCGCGAGAACGCGCCCCTGGAGGAACTCAGTCTCGCGGTCGAGGGCGTCGGGCTCTCGGCAGTGCGGATGCTTCAGCCTCTCTACACTCACCCGCGCAAGGCAGTCAACTACTACGCCGCCCGGGCCGGCTTGCGGCTGGGAGACAATCTGGGCGTCGAGGTGGTGGTCCGACATGCCGAGGACCCCAAGAGCAGCTATCGCCGGATGGCCGTCCGGGAACTGGGGCATTGTGTCCACAATCCTCGAGCGATCGCCGCACTCCGTACGCTGTTGACCGACCCGGAAGTTCAGCTTCGCCTTCTGGCCTACGAGTCGCTCCGCGACGCGGATCCGGAGGGCATTTCCCAGGTCGTGGTCGGCAAGAAGCCTCAGAACTTCGTCCTCGAGGTCGTCGAATCCAGTGGCCCGGCGACGGTCTATGCCCGCCGCAGCCAGTTTCGGCGCATCGCCCTCATCGGGGGCGACCGAATGGTCTGTCGACCTCCGCTACTCTACTCCCAGCAGGGCAAGCCGATCACTCTCTCGGCCGATGAGGGCGACAGGAGCTTGACTTTGATCCGCAAGAACGCCTCGGGGGGCATCCTCATCGGTCCCATCCAGGTCCCGCCAGACGTGCCCACCCTGGTTCGGTTCCTCGGCCAGGACCTGAGCCGCAACTTCGAAGGCAAGGTCGAGGGGCTCGGGCTCGACTATGCGGTCATTCTCGATCTTCTGTACCGGCTCAGCGAGCAGGGCGGACTCAGCGCGGATGTCCGCTGGGAGGAGTCCAGCATCGAGGACCTGTTCGGCCCGGTGGCTCCGGTTGGGCGCCCCGAATCCGAACTCTGAGCCCTGACTCGGCTAGTCGGGCATGCTGTCGTCGCACGGGGCATGGCGGGCAAGGCCGGGACGCCGAGCAAGAGCCTCCCGTCATCGAAGCCTGCGAGAAGGCGGCGCGTCGAACACCGGTCTACGCCGGTCCCGGGCGATGTGGGGCGCGTTCCTCGGCGTGCCTGCCCGCGGTCTCACCTTTTCATCGGCGGTGTGGGTTCTCGGACTCCTCGCTTGAAGTTCCGGTAACTGCAGCATCGTGGTTATCGATTGCTGCGCGGTCGGATTCGAAGGTCAAGTCGTTCCCTCGCTGACCCGAAAATCAGGCTAGTATTACCATGCCATACGCAATCGATCTCAACTCGCGGCAGTCCGTCCGGACGCTGGAACAGGCGATCCGGCATGGGGCTGAAGTCCTGATTGAGCCGAGAATCTGGCCTGACGGTGAGCCGATCCCGTGCCGGATGCAACCGCCGTCCGTCGCCGGCTCCAGGGCGGCGCTGGCTTGCCGGATCATGGCTGCGGCCGATGCTTCTTCCGCCAGCCGCGAAGCTCAAGTGGTCTTGGCCAACGAGGCGGCCTTCACCACCATGCTGGCCCGCATCGACGCCCTGGTCGGCACCTACTGCGACCTTTCCATCAGGCTGGGCGACCATCTGTACCTCTGTTCCTGCGACGTCTTGCGGATCGAGAAACCCGCGGCCGCAGATCACCACCCCGTGGTTCATCTCACTCGGCCGGAGACGATCCAGGTGACGCAGCGACGCCGGTTCCACCGGATTTCGCTCGCGGATTCGACCAAGATTCGCCTTCACTGGATTCGCTCCGACGATACCGCCGACGAGGGCATCGGCTGGATCTGCAACATCAGTGCCGACGGTCTGGCCTGCCGAGTGGATGCTCATGTCGCTGACCGGCTCTGGATCGGGGAACAGATCCAGGTCAATTTCGCGCTCTCGCCGACGGACACCCAGCGGTTCATGCTCGAAGCCACCATCTGCAGCAAGACGCCGACCGGTACCGAAGGCAAGGTGATGATCGGGGTTCAGTTCCTCACCGGACCGTCACATCAGTATTCCACGCAGGCCGTGGAGTCGCTTCGTCGCCGGCTGCTCAGCCGCCACCTGCTGACCAGTCGGCCTGCGAAGGAGGAGGGACTATGACGAACATGCATCCCCTGGGGGCCGATCAGCAGGCGGAGTGGCTTCAGGAAGCGGCCGGTGATCGGGTTTCGCTCACCATCAACTACCACGGTGTTGGAGCCTGGGCCACGCTGAAGTCCCGTCTGTTGCGCGCCGATCGATCCGGCGATCTGTTGGTGATCCTCTATCCGTACGTTGCCGACGGCGCTCAGCCTGAGATCGTCGTCGGGGAGAGCCTGGGCGTCGCATTCCGCCGTGGACACGAGAAGTGTGTCTTCGAAAGCCAGGTGATCGGTCGCACGAACTATCCCATGGGTGGGGGGATCGAGGCACCGGTCCTGGAGATCGCCTGGCCGGACAGCGTTCACGAATTGCAGCGGCGCCTCTTTTCGCGGACCCGGGTTCCGCCCCGGGTCGTTATTCCTGTCGATGTGGCTCGCTGCCAGCCGGCCGCCGACAAGCTTGGGCAGTCCGCCCGCGGCGTGCTGCTGGATCTCTCGGCCGGGGGCATCAGTGTCGCCTTGCCGGAAGCCAAGGGGCCTCGCTGGAGGGCCGGTGACATCCTGACCTGCAGCTTCGCTCTGGAGTCCGGCCGCTCGGTGCAGAAAGTGACCGGGACATTGCGGCACTGTGACAAGACTCCCGACGGCCGGCGGCGCCTTGGCCTTCAGTTCGTGGGCCTGGAGACATCGGCCAGCGGCCGGCGGACCATCGAATCCATCGCCCGGGTTGCCAGCCGGTTCCGCCGCCTGGAAATCCCCGAGTGCCGCTGAGGGGTGCCTGCCTCATTGCCATCCGGGGGGATCGGCTTCGGGTTGAATCCGCTTCTCTCATGCCTGTAGACTGTCTCCGGTGTTGTTCGCGCCCGCGGGCCGAACGGCGCCATCCCTCGCCAGGCGGAAGCGTCTGCCGCCCAGGTTGAAGGACCTGCCTGACACGGGAGTGGTGGAATGCGCATCCGTGGAGCCCGGGTCGTTGCGGCGATCGTGGTTGGACTGGTCCCTTCGCCGTGTTTTGCATGGGCTGGGGACGGGCACCGGATCATCGCCGAGATTGCCGCTCGCCAGTTGGATCCCAGAACCGAGCAGGAGATTCGGGCCTTGCTCGGCGACAAGTCGATCGTAGAGGTGGCCAACTGGGCCGATGAAATCAAGAGTGACCGCAGCTACGATTGGGCCAAGCCGTTGCACTACGTGAACGTGCCGGCGGGGGCCACCTCGTTCAAGATGGATCGCGACTGCGCGAAGAGCGGGTGCGTCGTCTCCGCCATTCTCGACTATCAGACTGTGCTTCTCGACGAGAAGGCCACAACCGCCCAGCGGGCTGAAGCGCTGAAGTTCCTGATCCACTTCGTCGGCGACATCCATCAGCCTCTGCATGTGGGGCGGGCCGTGGACCGGGGAGGAAACGACATCAAGGTCGAGTTCTTCTTCGATCGGACGAATCTGCATGTGGTCTGGGACGAGCTGCTGATTCGCCGTGTGAGGAAACCCTGGTTTCAGTACGCCGAGGAGCTTCGTACGAGGATTACGCCCGAGAGGCTCGCCCATTGGCAACGGAGCAGGGATGTCTGCGCGTGGGCGACGGAATCCGCCAAGCTGGCCGCGGACTTCGCCTACCAGGTCCCCAGGGATGGCCAGATCGCCGAGGCGTATTTCGACCGGACCATCCCCGTCGTGGAGGATCGTCTGTTGGCGGCCGGGGTACGATTGGCGGTGTTGCTGAACGGAATCTGCGGGGATCGAAAAGCGACCGCGACGGCACCGGCTTCCGGGCCGGCTCCGAACGTTCCGGAGGGGAGCAGACCCGCGATCGCCGGGCGTTTGCCGCGGGGGGTGGCAGCAGTCCGAGGACAGAAGAACACCGGGGCAGGCGGTCGCCCGCTCGCCCCGGCGCGGTTTCGGTTCTCACCGTGATTCCATCTGCTCCGGTCGTTACTTCGATTCCTCTCTCTGCTCCTTTTCCTTCACCGGGGCCCCCTCGTTTTCTTCGCCGGCTTTCAGCGGCCGGCCGAGGCGCTCCGCCGTGTTCTTCAGGGCTTCCTCGAAGGCGGTCATGCTCATCCGTTCTGCGTGGCCGTCCAGGAAGAGTACGCCGATGCGTTCCTTGCCGCCGCTCGGTGGTCGCTCGTAGGCCAGAATGTCGCCCGGATTGCTCTTATCGGTATGGCCGGCGACGTAGATGTAGGAACACTTGCGGCTCGGGTCTCGATCGAGAGGTGAAATGAGTATCTCGGGCTTGATCGTGCCGGCCTTGAGCAGAGTGTTGAGATCGGGAGGGAAGTTGCCGTGGTGCTCGCTTGCATACATGTGCAGGCCGATACCGATACTCTTCAAATTGGTGAGGGAGACCATCTCCCTCGCGGTCTCCCGGGCCCGAGCCAAGGACGGGAGCAGGATCGAGACCGCCAGCGGGATCGCCATGCCACCTTCACCCATCGAAGGGATCTCGACGGGCAGCGGGCCGTGCCCGACCATCATCCAACCGTCGGGTACCGCCACGAGACACCCAACGTCCCCGAACAGGTGCTTGCTGATACAGGTCAGCGAGGGCAGCACGCTCGCGTCGAGCTCGAGTCCCTCCCCCTGGCCGATGGACAGCAGCAGTTGGGAGACGGGCAGGCCGATGGCATAGAGTTGACGTACCCCTTCGGCCGTATCGCTGTAGACGACTGAGCTTGCCCCCTTGGGCAGCAGCTGGTAGCCCCGCTGGAAGTCGGCATTGTCCAGCAGCGACGGCCCCTGGTTCATCATGTGGTCGAGGGCCGTACGAACCATCTGCGGGTACAGAGCCATGACCCACCGATTCTTGTAGATCGTCCAGGCCGGGGCGATCGGCATGGGGACGCCCGGGCAGTTCACGAAGGTGATCGTCTGGTCGCGGTAGGTCTCATGTTGGACAGTGACCTGGTCCTCGGCGTCGGCGGCTTCCGCGATCGCCTTGACGATGGCCTGCAAACCTTGATCGAGTTTATTGTCCGCCTTGACCTCGGCGATGACGGTCAGCCCGGTGAACCAGAAGCCCCCGGCGCTGGGCGAGTTGTACCAGACCCACGTATCCCCGAACCCGGCTAACAGGTCCTCGTCTACCTTCATCCCGAGCCGTTTCTCGACCTCGGCGATTCCCTGTGAGACGGGATCTGCCACCTCCGGGCCGAGAATCTTCGTCAGATTCAGCCCCCACCGGTATAGCTCAGCCACGTCCCCGTTGTCGACCGATGCGCTGGTGGCGTCCTTGGGAACGAGGGCTAGATCCGCGTCGGTCAGCGGCTCGCCGCACAGCCCGTTGCCTTCGCTGCGGCCCATGCCGGGGACGCGGGCGAAGAAGGTCGTTCTGAACCCACCCGCTTGCGGGGTCTGGACCAGAGTGAGCGACTCCAGCTTACCGAGGCCGGTCTCGTCCAGAACCTTGCGCAGTCCGCCAGGCACACCCAGGATCGGCACATCGCCGGCCGCGAACATGGCCTGAAACGCCTCGAGCGTTCTCACCGTCTCGGCCAAGTCGAGATACAGCAGGGGGGGGGCACCCGAGCCGCCGGTGGCCTTCATGGCGGCCGTGAAGTGCGGCGAGCCGGTCAGTCGCTTGACCCCGTCACTGCCAATGAGCAGGTCCGTCGTCTTGGTGCCCAAGGAGACGATGAAGTCATCACCGACCACACCCCAGCGAATCGGCATCAGTGGGCCGAGGATGGCCAGTTCCTTCATCTTCAGCTTCGAGTCTGCCGGCAGCGTGGTGGCGGCGTCGAGCGGCAACTCCGCCCGCCGGGCCAGCTTCTCAACCTGGTCCTGCAGCTTGGGTGCGTCCTTCCCCGCACGCACCACGAGGGCCGCATCGACCATCGTGCCGCCGCCGCCCACACTCCCCAGACCGACCGCGAAGGGATACTTGCCCAAACTCCGCGCCAGATCACAAGCTACGCCCGCGAGCTCCTCCTCCGCCTGGCTGGCCGCCTGTTTCTTGATCAGAGCGACCAGTGCCGGCATGAGCTTCTCGCGGAGTGGGGCCATCTGAGGCTCGGCCATGATTCTGCCCAGGGCGGTATCCTCGCAGCTCTGGGACAACTGGTCGAGGCCCGGCCAGTTCAGGTACAAGATCGTTCCTTCCGGGAACAGGTCCGACATCTCGCCTGCCGAAACGGCTGGACAAGCCACCCCCAGCCAAAGCACCCCGATCCAACTCCATCGCGCGACCCGACTCATCCTTCGCTCCTTTGTGTTGAAGTTGTCAGCTGTCAGTGAATACGTGTCATCGGCGCTATACGCGCACCCGGCCTTCAGGGTCTCATGATCATCCCTGGTCCCGGGGGTCCAGGACCATGCTATATTGACGTGTCGAGACCGCCCCATGACAGAATTCCGGGAATCCGTCGCGGGTGTCACATCGCTTCGCCGACCGCTGGCCGGCTGGCGGCCATGTGGCCCGAGCCTCACGCAGTTCCCAGCCCCGGCTTGCCCAGGGACGTCAGGGCGACATTGAGCCAGTACCGGCACTTCTCATCGTGCTTGGCGTCCGGGAGCCTGCCGAGCACCTTGGCGAGGTGACCCTCGGCGATCTCGTACTGGTGCAAATCGCGGACGTAGATGATCCCCAGGAGCAACCGCACCTGGTCTGCCTCCTGGGCGGTGGGGTATTGGTTGAGGAACTTCTCGTAGGTGGCGGCTGCCTGGGGCAGTCGGCCGCTGAAACAGAGTTGGTTGCCGATGTCGAGCTGCTGCTGGCGGGGCAGGACCTGCCGGGGGTCGATCTCCATCAGCTTCTCGTACAAGCTGGCCGCGGCATCCCGTTCGTTGCGATCCAGGGCGTCGGTGATCTCGGATCGAAGCGTGACGATCGGGTCCGAGACGATCACGGGTTCCCCGTGGGGCCCGGCCACCGCGTCGACGGAGACGGGGCGTGCGACCCGCCCGTACTGGGCCCGAGCCTGGGCGTTGGGGTCGCCCATGGCCGTCGCCATGGCCTGCCGCTGCAGCCACCGGCGCCACAGGGCAACGACGTCGAACTGGTCGCGTGGCATGGCGTGCAGCCAGAGCATGAACACCAGGGCAAGGAAGCCGAAGAAGTAGCCCGCGAGATGGGCACCAAACGCAACATTGGAGCCGCCGACCATCTTCGGAGCCATGATGTTGTCCCACAGGATCAGCTTGAAGACGATCATGAGCATGCTCGGCAGCTCGAACGTGCCGATCACGATGAACCAGTAGAGGACAGTGATGTGGCTGCGCGGGAAGAGGGCCAGGTAGGCGCCGGTGACGGCCGCGATCGACCCCGAAGCACCGATCAAGGCCTGGTCGTTGCCGAAGCCGTACGCTGTGGCGGCAAACACGCCGCCGGCCAGGTAGAACAGGAGGTACGGTGCGTGACCCATCTTCGCGTTGACCGCGTTGCCAAACACCCACAGGAACAGCATGTTGCCCGCGATATGGGCGAAGTTGGCATGCAGGAACTGGTAGGTGAAAAACTGGTAGAGCTCCGGCGACTGGCCGTCGAGGACGCCGCCGCCCAGCCACACCGCAAGCGTGGATGGCTCAGTGTGCCGACCGCCCGTGTGGCTTGCCTGGGTGAGCAGGAACGCAATCAGGTTCGCGGTCACCAAGCCGTAGTTGACCCACGGCGTGCGGCGGATGGAAGTATCCGTTGAGATGGGAATGAACATCTTCTGCTCTCGGCCCCTTTGGGAGCGGGACCCGCTCCGCGTGGTCTGCTCCCCGGCCCTGCCTTGGGGCGCCCGTCGGGCGGCATGCCTCTGCCAGATCTTGTAGCTCGCCGGCCTACTTCGGTGAGGTTTCCTGGTTGCCGCCCGCCGGTCCGCCGCTGGCAACATGCACAAACGCCATCTGCAGTTCGTACAGCGTACCCTCGACGATCTTCTTCTCGACGTCGTCCAGGTTGTCGCCCGTCTTCTGCCGCAAGAGAGTCAGCAGGTCGATGAAGTGCTTGGCGACTGCCAGGTCGGGCGGAATCGGCTGGCCGCTGCGGGGGTCGGTCACCAGGCCCAGTCCGACGCTGGCCTGCAAGGCGATCATCTGCACGATCTCGGCCAGATGCGCCGCGGGCAGGCTTCCGCTCTCCTCGTGCTCCCGGGTCTGTCGGTCTGCTTCTTCTTTCTCGCGCTGGGCTTGGGCTTTCCAGTCGTCATCGACGATGATCTTCGGCTGCTCGTTGTTGGGGTCCGGCATTACTCACTCCCGTCACTGTCGCATCAGAGGACGTCCTGGAACCCGTGCGGCCCCGGCGTCATGCCGGCGAGTGTTCAGGGTTGGAGGACGTACTCCCGGTGCAGCTATTGTAGCCATGCCGTCCTGGCAAGCCCGTACCCGCCACGCGGCACCGCTATCATAGCAGCTCGGGACGCTGGGCGATAGGGTTCACAACCGAGCTGCCGTACGCCAACCGTGAGGACGTCGAGAACGGGATGAGCCGGCCGCTGATCGCCGCGTGCCGGGCACACGGGGAGCGGCAGGGCCAATGCTGCCTGGGCCGGTCACTCGACGTACGGGATCAGCTTGTGTGTGGGCGAAAGCAGCTGCTGTCAACGGATGAGGAAGGCTCGCGAAGGCGGGATGGCCTCGACCCATCAACTGGCCACCGGAAATCTCGACCATGCCCAGCGAGCAGGGCCCGAGCGATACCACGCCATTCTTGAAGGCCAATCAGGTGTTCTCGGGTGCGACCCGAGCCGGGTGCGGGATGGCGTCGCAGTACTAGTCAACCGGTGTTCGCTGTCTGTCGCTCCCCGCTCGGCACCCAGGGCAACGCCTTACTCGGCTTGTTCCCATACCCGCTCCGCCAGCCAGGTTAACCGCGCGGGCGGTTGGAGAGCATAGAAAAACTCCCGGTTGTCCGCCACCTTGTTGCTCGCCAGGTCCAGTTGCAGTTGTTCCACTCGCGTCTGGCAATTCCGTTCGAGACCGGGTTGAGATGCGATCAGTCGTTCGTTGAGCGTGCGGATGTCGCTGAACACCTGCCGTCGAGTCAATCGATTGCCGCGAGCGAGTCGCACTTGCGTTGATTGCCCGATGAGACTCTCACGCTGCCTGAGCAGGTCGGCCGGTGCATTCTCCAGGTATCGTTGCGGATTGAATCGCAGGTCGCGGATATGCAGCCGAGCGCGGGCCAGATCGCCGGCTGAGGCGGGCTGCCTCGGCAGGGGAGGGCGGAGTGTGGCCGTCACGCACGCGTAGGCGGGGGGCTCACATTGGCAGTAGGTTCGGATGATGCCATCGGCGATGCGGTCGTACTTGGCTCCCCCGATGCCGTGTATGAACAGATCGCATGCCAGCAGCCGGATCCACAGGGTCAACGCCAGAGCTCGCGGGCGAATCAGCCACGGCCGCAACTCGGCTAACGCGGCGTCGGGATTCACCTGCAGGGCTCTCTCGGCGACAGTCCCAACGCACGTCTGACCGGCCATCAAGTGGATCGTGTCACCCCGTCGGATCACCCACAGCCGCCGACGTCGCTGGCGGAGCTGGTAGATCCACAACGCGGTCTCGATTTGGTCGCCGTCGCGAGCCAGGTCCGGCAGCGGGCGGTTGGGACTGCGGACGCCGTACCGGCCTCGGTACTCGGCCAAGGCTGCGTTATATGCGGCCGCAAACCGCTCGGCGTTCAGCAGCAGGTCGGCCACGAACGGGCCGCCAAACGTATGGCTCACCCGGTGTTCCGGCAGGTTGGCCCTGAAAGACGCGTCGATCTGGGCTCTGCCCGCCAGATGCCCGGTGACGAGGTCGTCGTCCGGCTCCCGGTTTGGATTCGTGGCGTGATTCGCCCAGCCCTCCAAATACTCGCCGAGCAGCGATTGACCGTACAGATGGCCCATGGCGCTTCGCAGCCGCTCGCCCGCGACGGTCAACTCGGCCGGACCGAGTCCCGGCCATCCCTCATAGGCTGCGCCAGCCATCGCCTCGCCCATGAACGGGATGGCATGCGTCGTACACCGCCCATCGGTCCCGATACCCGGCACAACCACGTTCGGCGAGGGTGGAGCGTCGTTGTCTACCACGAAGTCGATTCCGGCCACCCCGCGGGATCGGGCGAAGTGGCTGACCGCCAAATGCTTGGCCCATACCCCGGGATGCACGAAAGCCGGCTGGTGGCCGCAAGCGATCGTCAGGCGGGTCGTGTCCAGCCCCAACTCGGCCCGCACCCTGGCTCGTGCCTCGCGGATCGGTATCCCGGCCAGCTGGAGCTCAAGTTGCGGCCCGGCCCGCGCGTTCTTCTCCATCAGCTGCAACCATGACTCACCCACCGGCTCGACGAGCACGTCGCCGTCCCCGGGCGGGGTCTGGATTCGATCGAAGTCAAGCATGGATGAGGTTCGTTCCCGCCTCTTCCGAACCAGCTGTAGGAGGCATTGTCCGCTCTTCAAGTGCGTGCCGCGCTTTCGCCCACGAACCTGAACCCTCGGGCTGCCCCGGAGGTCTCGAGGAGACACCGGCCAGACGCCGGTGCCACCCCACTCCGAAGGCAAACCCTAGCCCGGTTCCAGGGCGTCGCAGCTGCAAATGACGCGGTCAACCGCCTTCTGCTTGAGCTCGTCGAGCGAGCCACCCAGCTCGTGGACGAGCACGTCATAATAGTACATCAGGCGGGCGTCGGGGTCATCAAGAGCCCCGCCGAAGTGCCGGTTGGGGTCGTTGTAGATCAGACGGATGGGAATCTCGCGGATGCGGAGGTCCCGGCAAGCCGCTTGGACCCACAGCTGCAGGGGCATGGCATAGCCAGGAATGGTGATATTCAGATGCCTCAGGGCGGAAACCCGGTAGGCCTTGAACCCGCAGAACGCGTCGGTGATGCCCAAGTGGAGGATTTCGTTGAGCAGGTCGGTGACTTTCTGGTTGACCGCCCGGCGGTCCAGCGGCGGCTGCGAGTTGCCGGGCATCTCCTGCAGATAACGCGAGCCGCTGATGATGTCGGCGTCGTCGGCGGCCGCCGACCACAGGAAGTACGGGATCCAGGCCGCTTCATGCTGCTCGTCGCAATCCATGGTGATGAGCCAGTCGTAGCCGCGCTCGACCGCGAACGCGAAGGCGTCGATCAGGCTCTGGCCATACCCGCGGTTGTCCACGTGGCGGATGTGGTGGATACCCCTTTCGGCGGCCAGCAGTTGCGGCGTTTCATCGGTCGAGCCGTCGTCAATGACCAGAATGTCAGGTGCGTAGTAGCGAACCTGCTCGAGGACCCTGGGCAGCGAGCGGGCCTCATTGTAGATGGGTATGGCGACCAGATAGCGCACGGCGGCATCCTCCTGCCACATTAACCGGTCCGGTTCGCGCGCCCCACGCGCGCCCCATAGTGTAGGACGGTTGACCGGCCGGTGACAAGCGGTTTCGCCTCGATCGCTAGCTGGTGACCGCGACGGGAAACGGGTATGCTGGGTATTCACACGCCAGAGCCGGCGCTCCCGCTGAGCGGTCGCCTGCAAACCAGGAACGGGTGAGGTCCGAGACAAGGTCCTGAAGGAGCCAACCATGAGCGAGCCCATGCGTCAGTCAGTGAGTTCTCGATTGGCCGGCAACTGTGCCTGTTGCATGTTGAATCGGCGACGGTTTCTCGCCGGTTGTGCGGCCTGTGTGGCCGGCGCCGGCGGGGCGGGCCTGCTGCACCCGAGGCGAGCGGCGGCGGCCGAGGACGCCACCAAGCCCAAGGTCCGGCTCGTCTACTCCTACGCCCCGTCGACCGGACCAATCTGGCCGAACATCGGCTACGACTTCGACCGTCGCAAGAAGGAACTGACGGCGGCACTCGAGGCGGCTTGTCCGGGCATCGAGTTCAAGCCGATCAGCGTTCAGAACGCCGACGAAGCCAAGAAGATGCTTGACCAGGACAAGGGCATCGACGGCTACCTGGTGTACATCCTCGGCTTGTGGACCGGTGCCCCTAGGGTCATCGGGGCTTCCGGCCGTCCAACCGTGTATGCCGACGATCTCTACGGCGGATCCGGCGAGTTTCTCATTGCCAATGCCGCGGCGAGGCGTGCGAAGCTGAACGTGGTGGGCGTGTCGTCGTCTCGGGTCGAGGATGTGGCCGCCGTGGCTCGGTGCTTCGAAGTCCTCAAGAAGCCGGGCGCGACCGCGGATGCCTTCATGGCTGCCGCCGAGGCGGCTCGGAGGAAGGGGCTCAAGAAGCCCGGCGACCTGAAGTGCGCCGAGGATAAGGCGAAGATCGCCGATCCCGCGGACTGCCTCAAGAAGCTCGAGGCAGCGACCATGCTTGTCGTGGGCGCCAGCAACCCGACGATAGCCAAGGGGATCCAGGACGTCTTCGGCACCAAGGTCATCCCGATCGACTTCAAGGAGCTGCACGGGGCGTACGAACAGGCTGATCAGGACGAGGCTGCCAAGTGGGCGGATCGCTGGATGAAAGGGGCCGAGAAAACTGTCGAGCCCGGGCGGGACGAGATCGTTCGCTCCGGGGCGATGTATCTGGCCGAACTCGCCTTGCTCAAGAAGTACAGTGCCCAGGCCATTACCATCAACTGCCTTGGCGGTTTCTACGACAACCACATCAAGGCCTATCCCTGCCTGGGCTTCGCCCAGCTCAACGACGACGGCCTGATCGGTGCCTGCGAAGCCGACCAGCTGTCCACCATCACCATGCTGGCGATGAATGCCCTCACCGGCCGGCCAGGCTACATTTCCGACCCGGTTATCGATACGGCGAAGAACCAGATCATCTACGCTCACTGTGTGGCCTCCACCAAGGTCTTCGGCCCGGATGGCAGGTCCAACCCTTATCTCATCCGCAGTCATTCGGAGGATCGCAAGGGCGCTGTGGTGCAGTCCCTGATGCCGCTGGGGTTCATGACCACCACAGTCGAGTTCCACCCGGTCAAGAAGGCGGTGATCTTCCATCAGGGCAAGGCCGTGGCCAACGTCGACGAGGATAAGGCTTGTCGCAGCAAACTGGCCGTCGAGGTCAAGGGCGACATGGACAAGCTGCTGGCCGAGTGGGACCAGTGGGGCTGGCATCGGGTGACCGTCTACGGCGACCTGAAAGAGCCGGTCAACGAACTGGCCAAGGCTCTGGACCTGAAGGTGGTCAACGAGGCCTGATGCCGGCCGGGGCGACTGGTCCCAATGCCCCCTGCCGGCGGAGCGCCGGGCGCGCTTCCCTCGCGACCGGCTGAGGAGGGCACGGCAGCGGTGCGCAGAAGCAGGGGCCCTGCCCCGTCCCGTCGATTCGGCTGGCTGTCGGATGGAGGATCAGGGGTGATTGCCGAAACCGGCCGCCCGGTCGCGGCTGTGTGCGCGAAGCTGGAATGGGCCTGGGACGTCACCAAAGGCTCGTGACCGCGGTACACCATCGGTGGAGCATCTGGAATGGAGCCAAACACTCCGGTATCCGCGAGCGGCCGGCTGATGTCCATCGACGCCCTGCGGGGCTTCGATATGTTCTGGATCATCGGTGGCGAACGGATGGTCCGCGGGCTGGACGCCGGCCTGAAAAGTCCGTGGTTCAGCGATCATGTCACCCGGCAGATGGGCCATGTACCCTGGGAAGGGTTCCAGTTCATGGACCTGATCATGCCGCTGTTCCTGTTCATATCCGGCGTGGCCATGCCGTTCTCGTTTGCCAAGCGGCTGGGTTCCGGACACGATCAGCGCGGGCTCTATGCCCACGTCGCGAAGCGGTTCGCCATTCTGTTCGTCCTGGGCATGGTCGCCCAGGGCAACCTGCTGGCCTACGACCTGTCAAAGCTGCACATCTTCTGCAATACGCTGCAGGCCATCGCCGCGGGCTATCTGATCGCCGCACTCTGCCTGATAAACCTCCGACTCGTCGGGCAGATCGCGGTTGCAGTCGGCCTGTTGCTGGGCTTCTGGGCGTTGATGGCCTGGGTGCCGGTCCCCGGGCATGGGGCCGGGAAGCTGACTCCCGACGGCAATCTGGCGATCTGGCTGGATCATCGGATCCTCGGTGCCTTCCAGGACCGCACAACCTACTCCTGGATTCTGAGCAGCATGACCTTCGGATGCACGGTTCTGCTGGGGGCGTTCGCCGGACAGCTGCTGCGGTCCAGCCTGCGGTCATGGCTCAAGGCCATGGTCCTGTTGATCGCTGGCGGCGCGTGCTTCCTTGTCGGCCTGGGCTGGAACCCGTGGTTCCCGATCATCAAGCACCTCTGGACCAGCTCGTTCGTGCTCTACTCGGGCGGTATGAGCCTGGCCCTGATGGGGCTGTTCTACCTGCTCATCGACGTTTGGGGCCTGCGGCGGTGGGCATTCGTGTTCATGGTGATCGGCATGAACGCCATCGCCGTGTACATGGCCAACATGCTGTTCGATTTCCGCCGCATCGCGGATATCTTCGTGGGCGGCCTCGGCAAGTGGACCGGCTCATGGCAGGACCTGATACGGGCCGCGGGTGGTTTCGCCGTGGTCTGGCTGATCCTCCTCTACATGTACCGGAAGAAAACGTTCGTCAAAGTGTAGGCTCTGCCGCTGCGTCCGTCACCGCAAGGAGTCCAGAAATGGAAGGTGGGTGGTGAGAGGGGGGCGGAATCTCGCGAAGGTCATGACGCTCTTGCGCTGTCTCGTCCTTCAGGCCTGCATGGCCTTCCCGGCATGGGCCGATCTTCGGATGGCGGAGGATCGGTCAGCCGACGGCGTGGCACCGCGCGTTCTCGACGGCGATCGGCCGGTCTTCACCCCCATCGAGAAAGACTCGTCCCTGCTGATCGTCCAACCGTCCGGTAGAACACCGGTGGTCTGCAGGGAATCCGAAACGCAGGATGGAACCCTACGCTTGACGGGTGGAGCCGCGCCGGGGTTAACCGTCGCGGAAACGTACCGCGTGATCACTCCCGGCCTGATCGAGCGAGCCGTCACCGTGACCGCGGCCAGCGACCAGCGGTACTACGTCGACCTGGGCTGGTCCGTGGCCCAGCCGGGCGAGTTCTGCTCCTTCATGGGTCCGGAGCTGGCCACCAGGAGCTACACCCCAACCTGTGCCGGCCCGGAATTCGGAGGCGGCTCATTGCAGACCTTTCCCTTTCTGGGGCTCCGTACCGAAAACACACTCTACGGCCTGATGGGCGACACCCCCGGCCTCTGGGAAAACCGCTGCTTCCTCCTATTCGACATCGAGAAGCGGCGGTTCGGCCTCACCACCGGCGACGGTAGCCCGCGACGCGTCATCACCATCCCGCGGAACGTGGACGCCACCAGCGTCTACCGGACCACGTTCGACGGGTGGCAGCACATCGAGGCCGGCCAGAGCCAGACGTTCAGGACTTGGCTCTTCTCCTCGCCGGTCCAATCGCTCTACGACGTCCAGTTGGCCGCCCATCTGGCCCTGGCCAACGCCAAAGGCTTCAACCACTCCGCCATCGAGGCCATCCTGCGCAATACCTCTTACCTGCTCCTGCGGCGCAACCTGCTCCGCACCGAGAGCGACTACTTGTTCATCTCCGGTGTCGGCTACGGCTGGAAACAGTGGGTCAGCGACGGCTTCTGGACCAGTCGCGGCCTGGACGACCCGGCCTATGACGCCCAGGCTCACGCGGCCGTTTTCTTCGAGCGGATCAACTACGAGGACAACGCCCAGTACTACCTCATCTGGTCAGCTATGGTCAGGCGTGCGGGCGGCGACCTGGACGAACGGACTGTCGGCCGAGCCTATCGTTTCATCCGCGAGCACGAACGCGACGGGCTTTACATCCCGCCCCGACTCAATCCCGAAAAGCCCATCCTTAAGACCTACCACGACCAGCTTCCCTATGACGATGATGACGCCCCTTCGTCCAACCAGGGCTTCCATTGCGGGGCACTCCTGGCCGCCAGGGAACTTGGCTTCTCGGTCACCGACGCGGACATCGACCGAGCCACGGCCGGATACCGGCGGATGTTCAACACCTCGGGCGGCTACATGGCCACCAGCCTCAAACAGCAAGACCATGTTGGTCAGGACGCCCTCTACGGCGAGGTGCTGACCTTCGCGGTCTTTGGCCGAAAGCTCCTGCCCGATGAAATGGTTCGCCGCCACCTTGAAACCTCGGTGCGGATTCAGTCGCCGCACGGCATGCGGGTCATCTCCAAACCGGACGGCAGCCTGCTCGACGGCCACAGCGGAGCCTACGTCTACGGCGGTTCGTGGTTCCTCAACGATGCAGCCAACTACCTCGACGGGTTGATCCACGGCATGGATCCGACATGGGTGGACGACCGGCTGCTCTGGCGCCTGTGCCGGGAACTGGCCTACATGCCGGCCTTCCACGAGTCGCTGGACACGGCCAAGGGCCAGCCCTACGGGCACCACCTGTACTGCTGGAACTCCGGCTTCTGGTGGCTGCGGCGCGAGGTGCTCAGGCGACTCGGGGGCCAGCCCGCCAGTTCGCTCGAATCCCGGCTGGACGACGAGTTGGGCGTGGTTCGCAAGGGCGGTTTCCTGTCCCTTGAGCCGACCTCCGCCAGGCTACGCCCCAGGGAGTAGAGCCGTTATAATGGCCGGGGCTCGTACAGGTCCGACGGGTAACGGCCGTTCGCCGGGGTCGGGGTGGGTCTCTTGCATAGGACAGTCTTGGCATGAAAGCTATCTTCTTCCTGGTACGCTTCTCGCTGCTACTGGTGGTCTGCGTTTCATCCTTCGCCCGGTCGCCGGCGACGCAGCCCGCCCGCGAGCTGGTGGCCACCGAGGGCAAGGGCTACCTGGAGAAGGTGGACGACTACCTGGTCCTGCACCTCAAGGGCACGCCGGAGGAAATGGGTTACCAACACGGCGTGCTGCTCAAGGATCACGTCCGCGAGAACATGGCCTTTCTGCTCGACCAGGCCCAGGATGAGGAATTTGAGGTCGGGGGCTTCAAGCTGACCCGGCCGATGATCGCCGCGTTTCTGAATACCCTGTTCGTCGACAAGGTCCCCGAGCGATTCGTCAAGGAAATGAACGCGCTGGCCAGGGGCGCGGATCTGCCCGGCGCCAAAGTCATTGCCGCCAACCTGATCCCGGAGCTGTTCCATTGCAGTGGCTTCGCCCTGCTGAAGGAGGCGACGGCCACGGGCAAGCTGTATCACGGGAGAGTGCTCGACTATGGCGTGGATTGGAGGCTCCAGGAGCACGCGGTCCTGATCATCCAGGAGCCCGATGGTCGGATCCCCTTCGTCAACGTCTCGTATGCCGGCTTCATCGGCTCAGTCACCGGCATGAACGCCGAGCAGATCGGTATCGGGGAGATGGGCGGGCGAGGCGAGGGCAAGTGGCAGGGCATCCCCATGTCCTTCCTGGTCCGCATGGTGCTCGAGCAGGCCAGGACGCTCGACCAGGCGATCGGCGTGTTCCAGGACAATCCCCGCACCTGCGAGTACTACTACGTGATTTCCGATGCCCGGGCGGACTCCGCGGTCGGCATGAGGGCCGTCCCCGAGAAGGTCGAGCTCATTCGCCCCGGCGCCCAACACCCGCTGCTGCCCAGCCCAGTCAAGAACACCGTCCTCATGTCCGCGGGTGACCGATACAAGGCCCTCAGCGAACTGGTGGCCGCCGGCTACGGCATGTTCACCGAGCAGAAGGCCGTGCGGCTGATGGACGCGCCGGTGGCCATGAGAGAGAATCTGCACGACGTCCTGATGGTCCCGGCCGACGGCGTGCTCTACGTCGCCAACGCCGCCAAGGATCAGAGCCCGGCCTGGAAGCAGAAGTACTACCGCTTCAACTGGCTGGAGCTGATGAAGAAACGGCCGGGATAGCCTCGCCTCTTGGAACCTGACTTGAGGGACGAACTGATGGCCTGGGACTTCGCCGGACTGAAGAGACTGTATCGGCACAATCTGCTGAACGACGTGATCCCGTTCTGGGAAAAGCACTCCATCGACCGCGAGTGCGGGGGTTACTACAGCTGCCTGGACCGGAGCGGCGACGTCTTCGACAGCGATAAGTTCCTCTGGATGCAGGGCCGCCAGATGTGGACGTTCGCCATGCTCTACCGCAACCTCGAGCAGCGGTCGGCGTGGCTCGACATCGCCCGCCACGGGGCCGAGTTCCTCAAGCGGTACGGGCGCGACGGGCAGGGCAACTGGTACTTCTCGCTCACCCGCGAGGGCCAGCCTCTCGTCCAGCCCTACAACTGGTTCACCGACTGCTACGTGGGCATGGGTTTCGCCCAGTACGCCCTGGCGTCGGGCGATGACGAGGCCCGCGACATCGCCCTGCACACCTGGCGGAACGTCCTCGGTCGGCGCGACAATCCCAAGGGCAAGTACAACAAGGTCTTTCCCGGCACCCGGCCGACCAAGGCCCTGGCCGTGCCGCTCATGCTCCTGAATCTCGCCCTGGAAATGGAGGGCATCCTCTCCGACGACGAACTCCAGCTGATCCTCGATGACTGCCGCCGCGAGATCATGACCCAGTTCTACGATCACCAGCGGCGAATCACCTGGGAGAACATCGCCCCCGATGGCATGCACCTCGATACCTTTGCCGGTCGGGCGATTATCCCCGGCCACGGGCTGGAAGCCATGTGGCTGGTCCTCGAGGCCATTCGCCGCCATGGGGGCGATCGCAAGACCATCGACCGGGCCGCCGACGCCATCCTCAACCTCGTCGAGTTCGGGTGGGACAAGGACTACGACGGCATCCTGTACTTCGTCGACTCGCTGAACAAGCCGCTCGAAAAACTCGAGTGGGATCAGAAACTCTGGTGGGTACACCTCGAGGCACTCGTCGCCTTGACCATGGCTTACGCATTCACCGGCCGCAAGGACTGCCGCAAGTGGTTCGACCGGGTCCACAAGTACACCTGGAAGCGATTCCCCGATCCCAAGCACGGCGAATGGTTCGGTTACCTGACCCGCCGGGGCAAGCGGCTGCTCGAACTCAAAGGCGGAAAATGGAAAGGCTGCTTCCACGTCCCCCGGGCCCTGTACCTCTGCTACCGCGAGTTCGAGCGAATGGAAGCGGAGCCGCCAATCAAGGAATGACATTGAGTCGGGAGACATCGACCATGGAGGCAACAGATCGATTGGGGCGGAGAGACTTCTTGAAGGGCGCGACCGCTGCCGGGGCCTTCCTGGCGGTCGGCTGTTCGGAAACCGGCCCGCTTGGCGGAAGACCAATGCCCGCGAATCCCCCCAAAAAGGCCTGGCAGATCGGCTGCTACACCCGGCCTTGGGACCAGCATGACTACAGGGTCGCACTCGACGCCATCGCCGAGGCCGGCTTCAAGTACGTTGGGCTGATGACAACCAAGGCCCAGCCACCACTGGTGATCTCCGCGGCAAACAGGGTGGAGGAGGCCGAAGCCATCGGCCGGGAAGTCGCTAAACGGGGCTTGATCGCGCCGTCCGTCTACGGCGGGGATATTCCTGTCCACGAATCCCTGGAGGCCGGCATCAACGCCCTCCGGCGGCTCATCGACAACTGCGCCGCCGCCCGAGTGGGTAACCTGATGATGGGCGGCATCGGTGACCAGAGGCTCTACACAGCCTACTACAAGGCCATCGCCGAATGCTGCGACTACGCGGCCGATAAGAAGGTCGGCATCAGCGTCAAGCCGCACGGCGGGCTGAATGCCACCGGGCCGCAATGCCGAAAAGCCATCGAAAGCGTCGGCCACCGCAACTTCCGCCTGTGGTACGATCCGGGGAACATCCTCTACTACTCGGACGGGCGGCTCGATCCGATCGATGATGCCGCGACGGTCGACGGCCTCGTCGTCGGCATGTCCGTCAAGGACTACCGGCACCCCAAGAACGTCGATGTGACGCCGGGCAGCGGCCAGGTGAACTTCCTCGCGGTGATGGACCGGCTCAAGAAGGGCGGCTTCACCCACGGGCCGCTCATTGTCGAGACCTTGACTCGGGGCGACCTGCCCAGACTGCTCGAGGAGGCCAGGAAAGCCCGGGCCTTCCTCGAAACGCTCTGAGTCGGGGGGGATCTGCCTTCCGGAGGCTTCTGGAGGGGACTGGGCTCCCTGGGCATGGGAACATGATCCAGGGACACCTTCAGCCCCTCGGCCACGATGGCGTGCGCCCGCTCGCCCTCGAGATCAACCGCAACCACCCGACCGTCCAGGGTGACAAGCAGACTCGCCGGTATCGCCCGAACAGCCAACCTGCGGCTGGGACGGAGGTCGCCGCTGTCCGAAACGATCGGCCAGGGCAGTTGCCATCGAGCGGCCAGGTTCAGGATGTCATCCTCCGAGTTTGCCCGGCAGAGCGTGAGCACCTCCAGCCCTCGGTCGTGAAATCGCCGGAACAGCATGAGAGACGACTTGGCCAACGCGTCGATTTGCGGGCTTCTCATGTCCCACGCGAGGAGCAGCAGGAATCTGCCGTCCGGCGGCCGGGTGGTCACCACCATACCTTCAACGCTGGTGAACTCCAGTTTGGGGATGACATCGCCCGGCCGGTGGCGGCGAGGCGGAGCATCCTGGCCGTGCATGACCAGGGGATGGACGGACATCAGTCCGGCAACGTAAATGCACAGTCGCATCGCGCGAGGGGTCATCGAGCACCTCCAGGCCGAGATCATGCTAAGGGGGCAGCGCGCCCAGCTCAAGTCGGCCGGCATGACGGTCCCCCTGCATCCCTGACCGACACCGTCATCCGACAGGACCACGTCACCCTCGCCGACCACACGGCAAGCCGAAGGCGCGTCATCACGCGGCTTTCGCGAAAACCGTGCGACCAGTCTCTGGGCACGCGTCTGTCGCACGGCCGTGGTGCTCACCGGAGGCCGGTGATCGCCCATACGTAGTACTCGTCGCGGTGGTTCCGCAGCGACAGACCATCGTGACGTGAAACCAGCTGCGCAAACGCCACCCGCTGCTGACCGTCGGTGTTGGTGTTGACGAGCAGGCCCTGGGGGCTGAATCCGACGGCCAGGACAAAATGATCGACGAGCCAGGTGGGGTTCTCATCCGGGTAGATCTTGACCCCACAGATCAAGGGGTAGCCGCGGCGGAGCTGCTCAACGATCCAGGCGACACAGGCGTCCGCGTCATGGTGGGAGCGGTCCCAGGTTACGTACGCGACCGACAGGGATTCGAGGGCTTTCTCGATGTCGTTCTCGTAGAGGTCAGGCTGCGCCGGCCGGCCGGCCCGGTTGATCGCGACTTGTGACACCTCCTTGCCAAAAAAGCCCATGGCCATCTGAATACAGGTCTCGCCACACCATCCGACGGTCTTGTCCGGTCGGTTCGGATCCCAGCCGCGATCCGGGATTCCGAGATCGACGCTGTCTCGCACCGGCGGGGGCCCGGCCGAACACCCGGCGAGCAACAGGGCGAGTACAGCCAACCCTGCGGCAGTCTCTACGTTCCGGTTCATCAGGACGCTCCTCTTCGCCGGGGCGGGTCACCGAACGGCCCGGCATGCCATCGGGCCCGGCCAGACCTGTCTCCCGGCAATGCCGGGTACCGATGTCGCCCCGGTCGGGCGGCAACGCCGGGTCGCATGGTACTCTCTTCCGGTGTCGGAGGCACGGGGGAGGGGTCGCGGCTTCGACGGGGTCTCGCTGGCGTATCCGGGCCGGTTGCGCGTATAGTGTCATCTCAGCGGGAGTCAATTGGCGCAATGCTGGAGGAGCGGTCGATGAAGTGCTTGATTGGGCTTTGCCTCGCCGTCGTCGCGGTTAACCCTGCTCTCGGGGCGGAATGGAAACTGGTGTGGTCCGACGAGTTCGACAAGCCCGGCTTGCCGGACGCGAAGAAATGGGACTACGAGGTGGGTTTCGTGCGCAACAACGAGGCCCAGTTCTATACCCGTGCCCGAAGTGAGAACGCACGCGTCGAGGACGGCCGCCTGGTAATCGAGGGTCGCCGGGAGAAGTGGAAGAACCCCGATTTCAGACCAGAGGCCGGATCTGGCAGCCGGAGCCGTCGAGGTCAGGAGTTCGCGGAGTACACTTCGGCCAGCCTGATCACCAAGGGCAAGGCCGCCTGGACGCACGGGCGGGTCGAAGTGCGGGCCAAGATGCCGACCGCGCGCGGCACCTGGCCGGCGATCTGGATGCTCGGGACGAATATCCGCGAAGTGGGCTGGCCCAGGTGCGGAGAGATCGACATCATGGAGTTCGTCGGCTTCGAGCCGGGCGTGATTCATGCGAACGTTCATACCCAGAAGTACAACCACACCAAGGGCAACGGCAAGGGCGACAAGATCACCATCCGTGACGCCTCGGAGACGTTCCACGTGTATGCCGTGGAGTGGGACGTGGAGAAGATGAGCTTCTTCGTCGATGAGAAGAAGTACTTTACCTATCGCAACGAGAGAAGCGGCACGGACGCCTGGCCCTTCGACAAGGACCACTACCTCATTCTGAACCTGGCCATCGGGGGAGCCTGGGGCGGGCAGAAGGGTATCGACGAAAGCGCGTTCCCGCAGCAGTTCTGCATCGATTATGTGCGGGTGTACCAGCCCGCGGATGGGAAGGTGGATCGTTCACCGCGAACCCCAGCGAGCACGCCGAGCGACACCAAGCCGCCAAGCACCCCCGCTGCGGCAGCACCAAAGTGAGGTCCCCTAACGCCTGAGAATAAGGAGGGGCGGTCAGGAACAACGGCCGGCGATATCCATATGCCGGTCAGTGATCATTTGGAGTTGGAGAGAACCCAGACCCGCCTTGGCCAGCTGGGAACGCACCTCATCAGGCGTGTAGGCTGCCAGAAGCGAGCGGTAGTACGCCTCCTGCAGCAGGGGCGACTCCTGGCCCGCGTGCCGCTCGACGATGCACCGGGCGGCCTCAGCGGTCGCCGGGCGAGCAAGGTCGCGAACGAAAACCACCGCCCCTGGGCGAGCCAGCCGCTTCACCTCCCACCATAGGTCCTCCGTCGCGCTGATGTGATGGAGGATGCTGTTGGAGAAGATCACGTCAAAGCTCTTTGAGGCCAGAGGCAGCCGCTTGGCGTCCCCAAGCACCAGAACGAGTGACGAACTCAACCCGCGATCTCGAATCCCGGAAACAGCGAGCTTGAGCATGGCCAGCGAGGCGTCTGCCGCCACGACTCTCCAGTGCGGCCGGCGCTCCAGCAGACGCATGGGAATGTCGGCCGGACCGGTGCCCAGATCCAGGGCTCGGGCTTGGCGGCATGGACCGGCCCATTCGACCAGCCGATCGACGAACGCCTGATTGACCTCGGAGAAATCCGCCCGGGCATACGCCTCGGCCTCCTCCGGCAAATCCATGTACTCCGGTTCCGGCTGACGCGGAAGCATCCTCTACCCCCGTATGGACCACGCCTGGTAGCCGAATACGTTCCAGGAGCCGGTTTCGACCTCAATGCGGATGGCGAGCTTGTCCTTGCCCGCGGTCAACGGCGGGGGCAGGATGAAATCCTCCTCACGCCAGCGATCGACCTTGCAGTCGTCCGGCGTACCCATGAAACCGACCGGCGAATCATCTACGCTCACGCGGGCACGGTGCCGACCTTCCGATTGGAGGTACAACCGCCGGAGCAACACACCCTTGTTGGCCGGGTCGATCTTCATCGTGAAGGACTCCTCGGTCGCCCCCTTGCGGCCGTCCACCTGCAACGTGAGCGAGGCCGGATCGCTCTCATCTCCCGTGAAAGTCGCCTTGGCTCCGGCCACGGATTCGCCCCCCTCGGCTCGGTAGGTGTGGGACTGCTCGCTGGAACCGTTACCGAGCTCGAGCATGTCGGTCGGGACCATGCCCGGCTGATCATCGAGGTAGCAGTAGGCCACGCTGGCGTAGTTCGTGACAACCACGTTGTTCAGGCCATGCTCCGTGCTGACCTTGATGCCCGATCGAAACGGGATTCCACCCGCGAAGAAGCGATAGGCGGTGATCGCTCCGTTCCACTGGCCGTCAGCTCGCTCGCGGAACAGGTCGACTGCGGGCAGGCCGTGAAGCGGGAGCGAGTAGGGACCCTCCAGCCAGCGGTTGGACCAGCCGCCAAGGAACTCGTCCTCGTGGCCGGTGCCATTCAGGATCGGGTGCCGCCGACGGTCCGGCCAGACACGCAGGTCGCCTTCCCACCATTGCTTGTTGTCGGCCGCATAGGGCTGCACCATGAGGCAGTGGCCCAGGTAGAGACCACGCCCTTCGTCGAAGTGCAGGATCAGATGGTCCTTTCCTGCGGTCGTGGGCCATTCACGATGGTAGACGGCCGTGAACAGCCCGGGCGGGCAGTCCTCCCCGCGGGCAGGCAAATCACTGACCGCGATCTCGTAGTGAATCCCGTTGATCGAGCTGAACTGGTGATTCTCGAGGACGATCCTGGCCGCCTTGCGAAACGGCATGGGCAGATAGCAGTAATACGGGCCGCTGGAGCTCATGCCGATCGCCAGCGAGCGAACCGCCGTCTCGCCCAGGGCACTGCCGAAAAACGGTCCAAGAGGAACATCAACCGAGGGCTTCTCCTGGCCATCCCACCAGATTTTGAGCCAGAGGTGGTTCAGGTTGAACCCAGCTTGCGGCTGGCCGGGGTTGAGGCGAATGGCCCGGATCATCCCCGACGTCTGGAGGTTCAGCAGCTCGGCCACCTTGGGCTTGTCGCGACGTTCATTGCCCGCGACCCCGACCGCGCCCCGGTACCACTTCATGCCGGACGAGCGGGCGGGCGGTGCCCCCACCGCGTCCCAGGCCGCAATCGCCGCCGTCAGATCCTCCTTGCCGGTCCAGGTCTGAACCCGCGTGCCGGGGGGAAAACGGTGATGGAAGGCATTGTAGAAACCGGCCAGCTTCTCCGTGGTGATAATCAAGCGTCGCTGGAAGGGGATGGGTACATACGCGACGTTCCCACCCGTGGCGATGTAGTCGTTGGCTACAAGCGGGGCCGGGAACATGGGATGGTCGCCGGTAAACAGCTCCCGTGCCTCCACCGCCGCTCGGGGCGTGTCCTCGCCATCGAGGTAAAAGCGGATCTGCCCGATGGGCAACTCATAGCCCTCGTGGATGCCCGTGAACCAGAGAGTGTAAAGGCAGCCGGGACCGTCAAGATCGACGATCACGTGCTCGCCGTTCGCAAGCCGGTATAGGGCTGAGTAGGTGCCCTCGAAGCCGTCGTTGTTACCGCCCGTCCGATCATAGCTCGAGAAGTAGCCGGCCTGCACCAGCCACTGAGGGCCTGGACACGAGCCGAACCTGAACAAGGCGTCAGACGGCCGAATCTCGGCCTGGGCCGCCGCTCTGAAGGGGCCCGCAGCCAAGACCAAAGCCATTAACGCCATTCCGAGGAAGCCGTTCGCGAACGATCTCAGCATGGGACCAACTCCTTCTGTGAAGATAGCGTGAATTGTGCTCAGTTGGATCGGAAACGCAAGCAGCCTCGAGGCTCAGGATCACCGGCCAACGTCGCGAAGACCCGGTCACAGCTTGACGTAACCTCTTCTCGCGTTAGAGTATGCGGCAATCTGGCCGGAATGTTCCCGGCTCGCGAACGGCATCGCCGCAAGGCGTTTTTGACTCGAGGCGAAAAGAGCTATGTCTACCGAGACCGAAATCATCCATGTCAGTGCCCGCGAAATCCTGGATTCACGCGGCAACCCGACGGTCGAGGCCGTCGTGGTGCTGGCCAACGAGTGCACCGGCCAGGCGGCAGTGCCTTCCGGGGCGTCCACCGGCGAGCACGAGGCGGTCGAACTCCGCGACGGCGACAAGGCCCGCTACCTGGGCAAGGGTACGCTCAAGGCCGTCGAGAACGTCAACAGCAAGATCGCCGACGCCGTGGTCGGCCTGGATGCCTGCGATCAGGAGCAGCTCGACCGGGAGATGCTCGAGCTGGACGGAACCCCCAACAAGGGAGTCCTCGGGGCCAACGCGATCCTCGCCGTGTCCATGGCCGCGGCCAAAGCGGCAGCCGTATCCAGCGGTCTGCCCCTCTTCCGGTATCTCGGCGGGGCCTCCGCCCACATTCTGCCCGTCCCCATGATGAACATCCTGAACGGCGGCAAGCACGCCGACAACAACGTCGATTTCCAGGAATTCATGATCCAGCCCTGGGGCGCACCCAACTTCCGCGAGGGCCTGCGCTGGGGGACCGAGATCTTCCACAGCCTCAAGGCCGTGCTCAAGAAGAAGGGCTACAACACCTCCGTCGGCGATGAGGGCGGGTTCGCCCCCAACCTCAAGAGCAACGACGAGGCCTTCGAGGTCATCGCCACCGCGGTCGAGAAGGCCGGCTACAAGCTTGGCGAGCAGATCTTCTTCGCCCTCGATCCGGCTACCAGCGAGTTGTTCAACGAAGCCAAGGAGAAGGGCAAGGAAGGCTACTGCTTCTTCAAGTCCGCTCCCGATAAGATCGTTAGCTCCGATGAGTTGAGCGACTACTGGGCGGACAAGTGCCGCAAGTGGCCGATCCGCAGTATCGAGGACGGCCTTGCCGAGGACGATTGGGCCGGCTGGGCTAGGCTGACCGCCAAACTGGGCGACAAGATCCAGCTCGTCGGCGACGACCTGTTCGTGACCAACGTCAAACGCCTGGCCCGCGGCCTCAGGGAAAACACGGCCAACAGCATTCTGATTAAGGTGAACCAGATCGGCTCCCTGACCGAGACGTTCAACGCGATCAACCTGGCCATGCGGAACGGCTACACCGCGGTGATCAGCCATCGCAGTGGCGAGACCGAGGATACGACCATCGCCGATATCTCCGTGGCAACCAACGCCGGGCAGATCAAGACCGGCAGTGCCAGCCGCACGGATCGTATCGCCAAGTACAATCAGCTGTTGCGGATCGAGGAACAGCTGGGCGAGGACGCCGTGTACGGCGGGCAGTTCTGGAGGAAATGAGTACCGCCCAGGGAAGGAGTGACGGGCACGTGAGGTGAGAATCGCTCCCGGGTGCGCCGGATACGCCGCGGGGCGTTAAGCCCGACAGGGGCCATCGGCCGAGGAGGCCTGGCGGCAGTCAAGCGGCGGGCAGCTTAACGGTTTGCATGGTTCTCTCCGTCACTCCTTTTCTCGGCCGGTTCGACCCCTCCTGCCGATGGTGTACAAGGAGGTACGCTCGTGACTGACCAACCCTTTCCGGTGGACTCCCGTCCGGCGATGTACCAGCCGCCCGCCCACCCCATCATGTTCTGGGTCCTGACCGGTCTGGCTCTGGCGATATTCATTCCCTGCGTCCTCGTGCCCATGTGGATGGATACCGAGCAACTGCGCGAGGAAGAGCAAGCCATGGCCGCTCAGGTCACCGAACTCAAGGACCAGATTGCCCGTAACCAGGCTCGCATCGAGGCTTTGCTGGCCGATCCCCTGGTCAACGAACGGATTGCCCGGCGCGAACTCAACTATCGCCCGGAAGGGGAAGAAGTCATCCACTGGTCCCCCTACGAACTCAGCACGGCTCACACCGTTCGATCAGAGGAGCCCCTCGCCACCTCGGCCGATGATCCCAACGGGCTCGATCGCTGGGTCGCCACGCTGTCTCACTGGCTGCCCCCGTGGCCTTGGCGAGACCTGTTCGGCCGGGCCCCCAATCGCTCTCTCTTCCTCCTGATGGCCGGTGGCCTGCTCCTCGCCGCCTTCGTCCTGTACACACCTGTCTTCGGACGGGCCCCACGCAAGGCCGGTCGGCCCTGATGTCATCCGGCGTCAGGGCTACAGTCTCCAATCCCTCCAATAACCAGCTAATGCGCTCAACGGGGAGTCGATGCTCGGCGGTGAGGGGATACCCGGAATGCGGCCGTCGGCGGACGCGGGAAGCGGGCCCAGAAAAAGTGCCATCCTGGCGGCCGGTCGGGGGTCGTGGAGTAGCTGCCAGGATGGCGTTGGTCCGTGCCTGCTGGGTCCTTGACCCACGGCTTGATCGCATATCCACACGTATTGTCGGCTCTCGCCATCGTTTGTGGTATGGGGAATATGCCTCAATCGTGACAGAATTCATTGAACCGTCACCGGCCCTCGGCAACCAGCCCGGCTGGCGGAAAACGGGGCATTAGGGTGCCCCATTCTGGCGACACGGGCCGGCGCGGACCTCAAGCAGCAATTCACAGGGCACACGGCAGAGATGTTCTTGGGTTGTTTGACACCCGTCGGCCGGGGTTCGTAGCATCCCCCTGCGATCACAACGGTTGTGCTGACAAGGGAGGTTAGCGACCATGGGGTTTTCAAGCGGCGCAGTGACGTTGAAACGGTTCTTCGTCCAGGGAAGCCTCCTCGATCGGGTGGACGAGTCTCTGCTGGAGAAGCTCACAACCCACGCCATAGGTCAGAGCGACGAGACAGCGACAGACAAGACCCACTTCGGCTGGGTAACCGGTGAACACCTCCTCGATACCCACTTCGAATGGTCCAAGAACGTAGTGGGCGACGGCCTGCATTTCGCCCTGCGCATCGACACGAACAAGCCGCCGGCCGATCTGGTCCGTAGCTACCAGCGAATGAATGAGCAGGCCATGCTTGAGGCAAGCGGCCGGCCCTTCCTGTCCAAGATCGAGCGGCGGGACGCTCGCGACCAGGCGATCGCTCGCGCCGATGCCGAGGCGGAATCGGGGACCTTTCGCCGAATGAAGCAGGTGCCGGTGTACTGGGATTTCAATCGGAACGAAGTCTACCTCGGCACCGCCGCGGCCTCGGCCGTGGACCGCTTCCTGCTCCTCTTCAGGCACACCTTCGACCGCGGCGCGGTGCCAGCTTCTGCTGGCGAACTGGCCAGCCGGTGGGCGACCAAGGCCGGGGAGGGCTCCGCTCTGGATAACGCTCGCCCAGCCCACCTGGTGAAGCCGCCGGAAGGAGCGGCCGAGCAGGACGACCCCCTCATCCCCGGTGAGCCCCGGAGCCGCGACTTCCTGGGAACCGAGTGGCTCACCTGGCTGTGGTACGCCTCTCACGTCGAGTCACCCGACGTGGCCACCTCGCAGGGCCATCCGGTGACTGTGCTCTTCGAGCGATGCCTCCAAATGGAGTGCGCTTTCAGGGTCAGTGGCACAACCACGATCACCGCGGACGGCCCCACCCGCCTGCCCGAGTCTTCCGCGGCCCTGGCGAGCGGCAAGCGGCCGGTGCGGGCCGGGCTTCATGTCGCCGTCCATGCTGATGTGTACGCGTTGACCGTCCGCGGCGACGCCATGAACTTCAGCGCGATCCGACTCCCCGACCCGGAAGACGGGGCCGACCGGCAAACGGTGTTCGAGAGCCGAGTCGAGCACCTGCGGAACCTCATCGAGGGCATCGACGCCCTGTATCACGCGTTCCTGAAACGCCGTCTGTCGACCAAGTGGCCCCAGACCCTCGGCATCCTCCGCAACTGGGTGGCCGGCGGCGCGGCTCCGGGCAAGAGGACCGCCGAACTGGCCGTGTCCTGAACCGCGCCCGGTCCTGATCAGCCGCCCGCGACCTTCGACGCCGATGACGCCCTTGGACACGAGGTGCAAAGGGCTTCCGACCGGCACCGCCTCAGCCGAGCCTCCCCCGGCCCTGCAGCGGCCGCGAGATCGTGTTGGACCTATAAGGTGGTTTCGTGTGGCCTCCGCTGTCTTGCACGGACCACCCGCCCCGCGTGACGATTGACCGGGAGCGCGGCTTCGCGTAGCTTCCCGCCATGCCCACACTCAACACCAACCACGCTGGCGGACGGGTGCGCCGTCGCCTCCTGTCGGCTCTCGTGTTCCTGCTGCTCGCGACCTGGGCTTGGGCTCAGGGCGCGTTGTCGGAGCTCGCTCGCCCCGTGCAGGGCAGAAGCATGAGGGCAACCTCTTCGTTCCGGCAAGGCTCCGACGGCAAGTATGATGCCCATGCCAACCCCCTCGGCGACGAGCAGGAGAAAAGCAACTTCGACAACCGGCTCGTGCCCCCCGGCGATCAGGTCGTTCTGCTCGACGCCCAGGGCCCTGGGCTCGTCACCCACATGTGGTTCACGTTTCTGGAACCCCAGCCCAGGCGAGACAACAAGCCCGGCCGGGCGAACCACCAGGAATTCCTGCTGCGGATGTACTGGGACGGAAGCGAGCGGCCCGGCGTCGAAGCGCCGTTCGGCGATTTCTTCGCCAGCTGCTTCGGTAAACGCCGCGAGGTGAACAGCGTCCCCGTGGCCGTCGAGGGCGGCGATTCGTACAACTGCTACTGGCACATGCCTTTCCGCAAATCGGCCCGCATCGAAATCGCTAACGATAGCGACCGCCCCCTGGTTCTGCTCTATTACAACATCGACTGGATCAAAAAGGACAACCTGCCGGAGGACACACCCTACTTCTACGCCCAGTACCGCCAGGAGTATCCCCAGACCAGCAGCCAGGACTACGTGATCCTCGACACCCGGGGCAAAGGACACTACGTCGGCACCGTCCTGGCGATTCGCACCCGCAGCCCCCTGTGGTTCGGCGAGGGCGATGAGAAGATCTACATCGATGGCGAGACGAAACCGTCCATCTGGGGAACAGGAACCGAGGACTTCTTCTGCTGCGCCATGGGGCTGGCAAACTGCAGCCTGCCCTATTTCGGCGTCCCCTACTTCAATCAGTTCGAGATCGTCGGGAGTATGACCGCCGCCTATCGCTGGCATGTCGGCGATCCGCTGGTGTTCAACACGGGTATCAAGGTCACACTCGAACACAAGAGCTGGATATCGGAAGATGAGAACCCCGACCACAAGCGGATGAGCTGGAATGAACGCGAGGACGATTACGCCAGCGTCGCATTCTGGTATCAGACCGGAACCCCGACCTTCGCGGCCCGAGCCCCGAACGCCAACGAACGGCGACTGCCCAGCCTGGATCGTGTCGTGGCCTTGGCCAGGAACTTCACCGATGCCAGGTACCACGGCAACGGCCACGCCGGCCCCCAGCCGATCCCAGATCTCTTCGACGAGCCGCAGCTCTTCTACCGGCCCGAAAAGGCCGACGGTGCTTTCGTCGAGGTCCCCTTCGAGGTCAAACGCAAGGAGCCGCTCCGATTGCTGATCAACGTCACCTGCGCCCCGGACTACGGCCGGTACCAGGCATCCTTGGAGGGGGTGAAACTCGGCGGGGTGATGGACTTCCACGCAGAGACACTGATCGACCGGGAATTCCACCTGCTCGACTTCTGGCCCGAGCCGGGTACCTACACGCTCCGGCTGGAGTGCGTCGGCAAAAGTAACCGCTCGGAGGGATACTGCCTCGGCCTCGAGTCCGTTCGACTCCGCGAACGCCGTCCCCGAGTCGAGCAATACGGCTTCGACAAGGACAAGGACTGGCGCAAGCGGCCGATTCTGTACACGAAAGAGTAGCCGCCGACACCGGCGGGACCGGCGATGGCACCCTCGCCGGCATCCGTCCAACTGCCCGGTGGCCCATCAACAGTCCGCGGCGGTCGAAAGAACGAGCTCCCGGTAGGCCCAGGCTGGCCGCTGCGTCAGCGGACCGGGCCTCTCCCCGGCGATGGCTTTCCGCTCCACCCGGGTGACCGGTATCACCTCCATGATCGCATTCGTCAGGAAGACTCCGTCCGCTTGTCGCAAATCCCTGATGGTGCGGGGCCACTCCTCAGCCGGAATGCCCAATTGCCCGGCCAGCTCCAGAACGGCTGCCCGGGTAACGCCATGTAACCCCCATTCCACCGTCATGACCGGGTCGAACGCCGCGATCGTGAAACGTCCCTCCGGGGCCCGCGTACCGACGCTGTCCAGCACGACCGGCCGGCGGCGGGCGGCCACACGGGCCAGGACCGCTTCGACCGGCAGATTCACCGCGGCTTGGACACTTCGGATCCTCACGTTTCTCGTTGACATTATCACCCTTGGAGGGTAGTTTCCATAGCCTGGACAGCCAATGACGAGTGTGCACGTGGGTGCCGGCACGGCGCGGTAGTCGGCCCCGTCCCTCGGTCGTTGGCACAAGATTCGCCCGGGAGGAGAGTTGCGCGGCCCGGACCTTCGCCTCGGTGCGGCTGCGGACCCGCCACGGATTGTTGAGGAATGGAATCATGAACGCTTGTCGACAGCAGGTTGCATGGACGTGCTGGATCGTACTGTCTGCATTCGCGACCGCCGCGTGGGCTCAGGCGACGACCCAGCCTGCGGCCGAGGTCAAGCCTGCGGCCGAGACCGCTCCGCCGGCCACGAAACCCGCGGCCGAAACAACCGCCGGTGAATCCAAGACCGGCCGCGTGCGGGGCAACGACGTCTACGTCCGCAGCGGGTATGACGCAAGCTACTACCCGGTCACCAAGCTGAATCGCGGAGACGAGGTCACTGTCTTGGGCTCGGTTTTCGGATGGCTGGAGATTATGCCACCTGCTGGAACCTACAGCCTTGTCGAGAAGACCCGCGTCGATCGCCCGACCGCAGACGATCAGGTCGGCGTGCTGAACGATACCGCTCAGGTCTTCGCGGGCAGCAATCTCAACGACCGCAAGTACGCCAAGCAGATCAAGCTCGTCAAGGGCGACCGGGTGAAGATCATCGGCGAGAGCGCCGACGGCGGTTTCTACAAGATCGAGCCGCCGCCGGGCGCCACCCTGTGGATCAAGGGCGATCTGGTCGACCGCACCGGCCGGCTGGACGACGAGGTGGCTACCAGGCCCGCCAAGATCGAAACCGTCCGGCCGGGCGAACTGGCCGGCGAAAAAGCAACAACCGGTAAGGTGACGCTCGACGGCGGCCAGCCCCGGCTCGAGAAGCCAAGACCCACGACGGCTCCCGCGGAGCCTGAAACCGGTGTGGGGAAGTACCAGATGGAAATCACGGCCATCGAGGCCGAGATCGCGGCCGAGACCGTCAAGCCGGTCGATCAGCGCAGGTACGAGCCGATCATCAAGAAGATTCAGCCGCTGGCCGACCAGTCCGAAGACCTGACCGCCCAAACCTACGGCAAGTACCGCATCACCCAGCTCCAGCGGATGATCGAACTGGTCGCCGCGGTCCGCGAAATGCGCGAGCTCAAGGACCGGGCCCTGACCGATGCCGAGCGGATCGCACGCGAGCGAGCGAAGATCACCGTCAAGCCCGCCCCTCCGCCAGACGAGATCGCGGTGCGCGGCGAGATCCGGGTGAGCGGCTTGTACGACGGTTCGTCCAACCGGCCAAAGCGGTGGCGGGTGGTGGATCCGAAGACCGATCGCACCTTGGCCTACATCGAGGTGCCGGCTGGCAGCCCGATCGATCCAGTCCACTACTACGGCAAGTACGTGGGCATCCGGGCCAGCGAACAGCGCTTCCTGCAGAACACGCTCCCGCCGGTGCCCGTTTTCGTGGTTCGGGAAATCACCGTCCAGGACCCCGCCGCCGCGCCGACCAGGTCCACGGTCATGCCCGTGCCGTCGACTTCGGAGCCCACGCGAACCACCATGCGGCCCACAACGGGTGCCGCGAAGTAACCGTATCCCCAACACTCAGCGGATAGCCCGCCCGGTGCCGGCGCAGCCGTCCGTTCGTAAGACAAGCGAGGTGTGTGTGGTCGCACGATTGTTCCGCAAGAAGCGTTACCTGGCCTGGATGGCCGCGGGCGGCATTCTTCTCCAGAGTAGCTGCAACACAATGGCCGCCCAGGTCGTGGGTGGAATCCTCTCCAGTGCCGCCAATGATTACGTCCGCACCGTCCTGAGCCACTGGCTCAACATCAGCGGCAGTAGTCTGTCCTTCTAGAATGGCCGCGGACCGGCTTGTGCTCCTCCGCGTGCGTCCGCCGGTTTCATGTCAACCGAGAGCAGCCATCATCCGAAACACGCCGTCGCGGTGTGGGCGTCGGCGGCTTCCGTGCTTGCCCTCGCCCTCGTGTGGCGCCTCCTCGGCGTCACCAGCACCCAGGTGTGGCGCGATGAAGCCATCACCCTGATTCACGCTCGGGCACCCTGGTGGGAGCTCCTGGCCAAGCTGCCCTGGGTGGAAGATAGTCCCTCGCTGGGTTTCCTGGCGTTCAAGCTCTGGTCGCTCGTGGCCAGTTCCGAACTCGAGTTCCGCCTCCTTCCGGTGCTGGCGGGCGTGGCCACGGTCGGCGTGGTCATGGCGACCGCGGCACGAATCCGAAAGGGAAGCGGGTGGATCGCCGGACTGCTGAGCGCGTTCTCCCACGTCCTCCTTCACTACAGCCAGGAAATCCGATCCTACAGCTTCCTCGCCTTGGCGACAGCGGCATGTTTCTGGTTCGCCGAAAACGCCGCTCGAGGCGAACGCGGCTACCGATCGCTGCTGCTTCTGGCCGTCAGTGCCCTGCTGGCCGCCCACTGCCACGTCGCCGGGCTCCTGGTCTGCCCAATGGTGGTCGTCTACCTCCTGGTCCGATCCGAGGGCCCCGCCCGCCGCCGCCTCCTGTGGTGGCCGGCACCTGTCCTGTGGCTGGCGGCTGTCGTCCCGGTGATCTGCCTCGCCCGTCACTGGGCGCCGATCCATGCCGCAGACAGCAGCTGGTGGGTGCCACCCCTGACTGGCTCACGAATCGCCGGTCTCCTCGAGGCATTCTTCGGAATCGACCCCTTGCGGTTCTGTGATCTGGTCGGCGGGCCACCCCTGAGAAGGTGGGCCCTCTTCGGACTCGAACGCTGGCTGATCGCGGCCCCCGCAATCCTCGCCGTGGCCGGCTTGTTCCTCCAGCAAACCCGCCGCCAGACGCTTGCCTTGGCGGCCGCCGTCGCTACTTACACCAGCCTCCTGGTCATCGCCGGGACCGCAAGCGCGCCCGGAACCGCGATCCGCACTCTGCTGCCCGCCTGGATCCCGGCGGTGTTGCTCATGAGTGTCGGCGGGGCCGCGGCTGCGCGTCGACCGGGGCGAGTCGGCCTGGGCATCGTCAGCGCGGCCCTCGCTTTGAGCTACGCCGGAGTCTGGGTCGGCTACGTCTGCTGGGGACCCGATCGGCGCCCCCCGGACCAAGCCCCCTTCGCGTGGTTGAGCGAACGACTGGGACCGGACGACATGATCGTCACCCATCCGGCTCTGTTCGAGGACGAAGTCGTCTACTACCTTGGCCACAACGTCGCCGGAGAACAGCTGTTCACCACGGCCAACCCGGTCTACCACGGGCAACCCCCGGTGCACCGCATGGTGCCGCGGACCCTCGATCCACACTTCCAGGAGCGTCTTCGGGCCGCCGCCAACACCGGCCCTCGTGGCAACGGTCAACGCGGAGCACTCTTCGTGATCTCGCCGATCGTCGGCCGCGAACCGGCCATGGACGAGGCCCTCCACACCCTCCTGCCGGACCGGTACACCCCGTCCGCGTCGACGGCGTCAGCCCACGAGTCGGGCGTCAGCATCCAGCGCTACGCGCCCGCGACTACTCGGTGACCTCGTAGGCCGTGCCGCTCAGCACGACCACCAGACGCGAGCCCAGAGCCAGATACTTGCCCAGATCAGGCTTGTCGCCCAGCACCTTGAAGTACGCGTCGCTGAACGCCTTGACCTTCTGAGTCTCGGCCTTGGCATCATACTCGCTGTCGACCCACCGCTCCCCGTCGCGGTAGAAGGTCTTGCTTCCGATCAAACGAACCGGGCTCGTGCCGGCCTCCTTCTCGCCCGGCCCGGCCGGAATCATCAGGGCCATACCCTCTCCCTTGTCGCCGGCGTCCAACCCCAATCCGCCGTAGGTCCCCCACGCGCCGCCGGCGGGACTCGCCGAACGCATGGCCAAGGCCTCCTTGGAGGCATCGACAGCGACTCGCCCGCTGGACGCGCGCGAGAACGAACCGGCCGCATCGATCTCCGATCGCGCTCTCTCGTTGCTCCTCCTGCTCCTGTTCAGCAGCTCGGGCAACAACGCATCGCCCCCTCTGCTTCGCCCGCCCGCGATCGTGATCTGCTTCTCGTCCTCGATGACTAGATACGACGTGTAGGGCGTAATGATCGCGTAGCGCTTGGCGAGCCGAACGATCTCGTCCTTCAGTTCCCGGTTCTCCCCATGGAGCCGGATATCGTCCATCAGGTAGCCAATCTTCCTCGTGGCCCACAGCCGCGGCAGGAAGTCGTTTGACGTCCTCCCGTCCGCGAACGCGCTCGGGTACTCCCAGACCACCGCGTCCTTGCCCCGCTGGCCGTGGATGACCACATCGTGCCTGCCCGCCCTGCGGTAGCGACCCAAAACCACCATCTCCCCGCCATGGAAGAGGTCGGGCAGCTCCTTCGGGTACACCTCGGCTACCTCGGCACCGCCGAACCGCAGCTCGATATCGCTCAGAACCGGATCAGCGACCTTCTTGAAGAAGCCCGAAACCTTGACCTCGATGTCCTCCTTCTCGTCGATGTACTCGCGGGCTCCCCGATTGTCGTCAGCAAGCCGATCCAGCAGCTTGGCGTTCAAATTATGCCCAACCCCAAAGACAAACAATCGGCACCGCCCCTTGTTCAGGTCCTTCACGTTGGCCTGAATCACCTCCGGCACTCGCTCGCCAACCGTTGGTTCTCCGTCGGTCATGAAGACAATCATGTAGGGGCGATCCTTGTCAGCCTCGGTTCCCGCCTTGACGGCCTCACGCAGGGCAGAGTGGATGTCCGTGCCTCCGGCGGCAACGACCCGCTCAACCTCCTCCTTGGCCGCTTCCACGTTCTGCCGGTTGGCGGGTATGAGCGAGTCGCGGAACAGCCGGGTCTCCGTGGCGAAGGAAATGACGTTGAAGCGGTCCTCCGGCCTCAAACTTGACAGGCAGAAACGCATGGCTCGCTTGGCCTGCATGATCTTGTCGCCAGCCATGCTGCCCGACGTGTCGAAGACGAAACACACGTTCTTCGGAATCGTCTTGCCGACCGGGGCGTCGAACGGCGGGGCTATCCTCGCCATGAAGTAGCCGTCCTCGCCCGCCGGGCGGTAACTGACCACCGACAGCCCAAAGTCCCTCCGGCTCATCTGATAGTGGATGATGAAGTCCTGGTCAGGCTTGACCATGTGGGCCTCGAAGCCGATGCGCGCCTCGCGGTCGCCCTTGCGGCTGACCGTGGCGTTGTGCGATGGGCAGTAGATGTTCTTGAGGGGCAACTCGCTCTTGAGATCCACCACGATGCTGACGTCCTCGAGGTCCTTGGCACTGAACTTCTCGGTGTTGAGAGGATAACGGTACACCGCCAGACCATCGTTCACCGCGATCGTCTCGGTATACTCCAGGGCAACGCGAACGTCACCGTTGGCCGGGATCGGAAACACCCGGGCCTTGTACAATCGGGATCCGACGTACTCGAGCAGGGCCGGATCGCGCATGTTGCGAACGATCTCCTCGTAGGTCGCACGAGCCTTCTCCGCATCCAGCAGCTCGCCATGCACCTCCTTGCCATTCATCCACATCGAGAACTTCTGTACCGCGGCCGTCTCCGGCAACGGAAACATGTAGGTGCCCTCGAGGATGTGCGCATTCGGGTTGTGGAAGACCTGATCCACACGCGTCACCCCGACGGTGTCGCGGATGCTGCACTCGACGTTGTGCTTCTTGACCTCCAGGGGAAAGTGGGCAGCTCTCGGCGGAAGACCCGGCCTGATGATCGGCATCGGCGGCCGCTCAATGATGATGAGCCCGTCGCCCAGGGCCGGCAACACCGGTATCCAGGCGGCGACAGCTGCGATCACGACGCCCAAGCCCGTAACGCTTCGATATGCTGACATCTGGGTCTCCTTCTTGACCAGCCCCGCATTCAGGCCTCTCAGCTATCGGCTTAGACGCCGGCCGATGGACCCAGTTCCCGCGGGCGCGAGAAACGCCACCGACTCGCGACGGAAGCCGCCCAGGCCACGGCCCCCGGGCTCGGCACCGACCCGCTCCTTCAGGACGCCACGGCCGCCAAGGCAGGGCCCCCAGGCCCACGGCCCGGTCGAAACTCTTCCGGCCCGGGTGTTGTTCTCGGACCGGTTTTGGGGGTATGCTACGGGGAATACGGTTGCTTACCCGCGTTAGCACTCGTTCCCAGGAGGACAGTGAAGTGAGCAAGCATCTGGCGATCGGCGGCGGCAGACCCGTTCGCACCACCCCCTTTCCCCCTTGGCCGGTCTACGGGAAACCCGAAGAGCAGGCCCTCCTCCGCGTCCTGCACAGCGGAAAGTGGGGCAGGATCGACGGGCAAGAGACGGCCACATTCGAACGGCGGTTCGCCGAATACCAGAACGCAAAACACGGCATCGCGGTCGTCAACGGAACCGTGTCTCTTCGCCTCGCCCTCATCGCCGGCGGAATCAGGGCCGGCGACGAGGTCCTCGTTCCACCGTTCACCTTCCTGGCGACCGCCAGCGCGGTCCTCGAGGCCAACGCGACCCCGGTGTTCGTGGATCTGGAACCGGATACCTACAACATCGATCCCGCTCTGCTCGAGAAGGCCATCACCCCGCGTACCAAGGCGATTATTCCCGTGCATCTGGCCGGACTGCCCGCCGATATGGAGGCGATCATGGCCATCGCCGAGCGGCATAACCTGCTGGTGATCGAAGACGCCGCCCACGCCCACGGAGCGGAGTACAAGGGGCGACGAGTCGGCGCCATCGGCCACCTTGGCTCATTCTCATTCCAGTCATCCAAGAATCTCTGCTGCGGCGAGGGGGGGATCATCGTGACCAACGATGATCGACTGTGTGAGGCCTGCAAATCGGCCCACAACTGCGGGCGGGTCCCCGGCGGGGCCTGGTACGATCATCATCACATGGGCGGCAACTACCGCCTCGGCGAGTTCCAGGCGGGTATTCTCAACGCCCAACTCGACCGGCTGGAAGAACAGTGCCGACGACGCGAAGAAAACGGCCGCTACCTGCACGAACGTCTGAGCAGAGTGCCGGGAATCAGGCCCCAGGCCCGCGGCAAGGGCGAGACCCGACACGGTTACCACCTCTTCGTGTTCCGGTATGACGAATCCGTCTTCGGCGTGCCTCGGGCGAGATTCCTGAAGGCCCTGGAAGCCGAAGGCATCCCCGCGTCACCCGGCTACGTCGTGCCACTGCACCGCCAACCGATGTTCACCAACCAGGACTTCGGCCCCTACACCGCTCCCCTTGACACCCATCCCGGCCTTGATTATCGCAAGGTGTCGTTGCCGGTGTGCGAACGCGCCTCATCCTCCGAAGGCGCCTGGCTCTATCAGAGCGTGCTTCTGGGGCCAAGGTCGGATATGGACGATATCGCCACCGCGTTCGAGAAAATCTACCAGCATCGGGCCGAGTTGCCGGCCTAGGTGCGCTATCCCACAGGTGGGTGCATGACTTGGTCGGCCCGGCGGCTGCCTTTCTTCCTGAGCGGACCGGCCACGCTGGTGACCTTGGCGATCCTGATGCACTGTGTCGGCCGGGCGGCCGCTTTCTGCTCCCCGGTCAAGGTGGATAGCTTCGTCTACACGGTGGCCGCCTATCAACTCTACGCCCCCGGCGCCACCGTCGCGTGCCTGATTCCAGACAAGCCCCCCGGCCAGGCCATGCTGAGCGGCTGGGTCTTTCATGTCTGGCCCGGGCCGCCCAGTCGGGTGAAGCTACTTCCCGTCGAATCGGCCTTCCTGATCGCAGGATACGTGGCGTTCTGGCTGCTGGCTTCGCGCCTGTTCGGCCGGCAAACGGCGGCGGCAATGACCCTCTTCTTTGTCGTTGCTCAGAATACCTACAACGCCTGCGACATCACCACCGATGGCTTCAACCTCGGAGAAAACTACCTGGTCCTCCCAGTGCTCGCAGCAGTGTACGCACACCTGGTGATCGAGCGTCCGCTAAAGCGAGGTCTCCTGCGCGGCCTGGCGATCGGGGCAGCCCTGGCGGTGAAGCAGACGGCCGCAACACTCCTCGTGGCGTTCGTGATCCATGATCTCCTGACGGCCCTGATCGCCGGGCGCCCCCGTCGGAATGCCTTGGCCGGCCTCGGGACCTTGGCAGGCATGGCCCTGGTCGCCCTGCCGCTGGTCGGCTTCCTGCACGCCCAAGGCTGGCTGGAAACGCACCTTCATGATCTGGGCCGCTTCTCGGGCAAGCATCTGACCGTGATGCCCTTCGAGTGCCCGCCATGGTACAACATCTCCCCGTTGTTGCCCTGCCTGTGGTGGCTGCTTCTCGGAGCCGCAGCGTGGTGCTGCCGGCCGCGGCCGGTGGACCCGCCGCAGCACAGATCCGGCGACTGGTCGGTGACCGCGTTCGTGTGGCTCTGGCTGGCCATCGAGGCAACCTCGGTCTGGGCAATGACCAAGCCGTCAACCCACTACTACCAGCAACTCGTCGCCCCCGTGGCCCTGGCGGCGGGCCTGGCCCTCGTCGGAGTGACTCGGCGCTTCGCGGATCTGACTCGTCGCGACCGGCTGCGTCTCTGGATCTGGGTGGGCGCGACCACCGCCGGCTTTGCGATCGTGGCTGCTCTCCCCCTCGCGGCGGAGGCATCTAAACGGGTCCATACGTTCGACCCGAAGAACGAGGTGGTCGAGTTCGATCACTGGGTGAAGACATGGTCGCCGAGCACGGCAGCCGATCACCTGATCAAGGACGAGCATTGATGGTCGGACGAGCTTCCCTCTGGCTGACGATCGTGACCTGCGGCCTTCTGGCCGCGCCGGCGGCGTTGCCGGGTGCCTTGGATCATCGAAAGGGCGAGTTCGATCTGGCCGAGTGGCTGCCCGTGTTCCTCTGTTTCTGGGTGGCTTCCGCAGCCTTGCTGGTCTCGACCGCCCGCGTGTTCGGCCGTTCGACCCCTGCCTGGTCGCGGATTGCGGCCGCCATGGCGATGGCCGCACTTGTCCCGCTGGCCGTGGAGGAGACTCAGCACCACCTTCAGGCCGCAGCCGCTTTCGTGGTAACGGCCCTGGCAGTCTGGGCCGGCCTGGCGACTGGGTGGTGGCTGCGCACCCCGCTCGGATTCGTATTCACGGCGGCGTCCTGCGGCTTGGATGCGACCGGCTTCGTGTGGCCGCTGGGTGTCCTGTGTGCAGGAACCAGACGAGGCGGTCCGTTCGTCCGCGGCGTGGGCCTGTTGATCGCGGGTTCTCTCGGGTGCATCGCGGGACGCCTGATCGGACTGCCCGCGCTGACCGGTTACTCTCATGACGGGGTGGCGTACGCCCTGCACCGCGATCTGCTGCTGTGCCTTCCAGTGGTAGTGCTCGGTGCGGCCGGTCTGGCCCGCTGCCGTCGGAGCGACGACGAAGGGTCCGTTCGCGCGTTGACCGGCTGCGCCGCCATCAGCCTGCTCGCCATCCTGCCGATCGTTCTGGGCTTTCCTCTGAACGTCCGGCTGGTGGTGCTGGCGGTGTGGTGGTTCGCGCCTCTCGGAATGACGGACGCGGCGGACATGCTCTCCCGACGACGCGAGCGCCCGGCGATCGAGGCAATGCTCGGAGCCCTGTCGATCCTGGCGGTCTTGGGACTCTCCTGGCCGGGCGTCAGCGCCTGGTTCAACGCCGTCTTGCTGGCCGGCGCGGCATGGATGTCTCCATTCTGAGTGGAAACCATTGGGTAGCGACACGGGCGATTTCGACGCGGGACGGACCGGGATGGGCCCGGCCGCTGCATTACCTCGGCGCCCCGATGAGGCCTCTCGGTTCCCGTTCCTGGTATTCCTGACTCTGGCCATCGCCGCCGCGCACGTCCTGGCCCGGGTGAGCGCCATCTGCACCAGCGCCAACTACGACAGCCTCACCTACGCCGTCGCCGCTTGGCAATTCTACAGCCCGGACGCTCTCGCCGCCGACCTCGTCGCCGACAAACCGGCCGGCCAGGCCCTGTTGACCGGCTGGTGCTACCGGCTGTGGCCTGGATCCCCCTCGCGGTTGGCCCTCGTTCCCATCGAGTCAGCGTTCCTTCTCGCGGGCTACGCGGCATTCTGGCATCTGGCACGCCGTCTCCACGGTTCCCGCGTCGCCTCCCTACAGCTGGCAATGCTGGTTCTCGCGTTCAATGCCTACAACACGCTTGACGATAGTACGGCCGGCTTCAATGTCAATGAGAACTACTTGCTGTTGCCCGCACTCGTCGCCGTGCTGGCTCATCTGGCCATGCCCGACCGGCGACGGCGCGCCTTGGTTCGAGGCCTCGGCCTGGGCCTCGCCCTGTCAGTCAAACAGACGGCTGTCGGTCTGCTGGTCGCTCTCCTGGTCCACGGGGCGATTCGTGCATGGCGATCGGGCCGCCGGCGGGAGGCCGTCTGGTCAGCCGCATGGACTGGCGCGGGACTGTTGCTCGCGGTGTCGCCCCTGGTCGTAGTGCTGGCCGCTCGCAACTGGCTGGCTCCCCACCTGTACGGCCTCGCCTGTCTGTCCGGCGGACATCTGCAACCGCCACGGCTGGGACTGCCGCCGTGGATTCGCGTCGTCCCACTCGTGCCGATCGCCTGGTGGCTGTTGGTCGGCGCGGCCGCACGGTGGGGGGAGGGATCGGCAGATCGGTCGGAACAAACGGATTCGTCCCCGGAAATCACCGGCCACTCGGACGCCGGTTCGTTCCTGTGGATCTGGCTGACCATGGAGGTGGCCGTCCTCACGATGCTGAATCGCCATTCAGCGCATTACTACCAACCCCTCGTGGTTCCGGCGGCATTGCTCACCGGTACCGGTCTGGCGTGGGTCGTTCGGTCGGCGCGGTCTCTACCACCCGTCCAGCGGGCCCGAGTCGTGCACTGGTCAGTCCTGATCACCTTGGCCCTGGCCATGCCCGCAGTAATGTCTTTTGCGGTCGAGATCCAACGGCGATGGGTCGGCTACGATATCACCCGGGAGGCAGGCGAGTTTGCCCGCCGGTTGGCAGACGGCTCCCCGTAAAGGCCGGATTCGACAGAGAGTACGCGCCAGTCCTGCTGATCGACCTGCTGGGCGGCACACACGCCATCCACCGCCTCCGTCCGCGCCGGCCTCTACCGTCCGCACCAGAACAACCGCCAGACCGACCGACCGTCAGGTTCGACCATTCTCCGGTTGATCCAGCGAGAAGGCCCCGTGCAGAACCTGAATCGCCCGCTCGCCGTCCTTCTCGTCGACAATACAGCTGATGACGATCTCGCTCGTCGTGATGTTCTGAATGTTGATCTGGGCCTCCGCCAGGGCGGCAAACATGCGCGAGGCGACGCCGGTGTGCGTCTTCATGCCCACGCCGACAATGCTGACTTTGGCCAGCTTCTCCTCCACCTCAACCTGGCCGATGCTCAGATCCCTGGCCATCTCCTCACAAACCGTGGCGGCTTCCTTGGCGTCCGCCCGCGAGGTGGTGAAGCCGATGTTGGCCGCCTTGGCCTTCTCCACAATGTTCTGGATGATGTCGTCCACCACAATGCTGTGCCGGGCGATTCGGGCGAAGATGCTCGAGGCGATACCCGGGTGGTTGGGCACGCCCATCAGCAACACCCGAGCCAGATCCTTCTTGAGCGTCACCCCGCGAACGACGATGTCTTCCATACCCTTCGTCTCAGCCACGATCATGGTCCCTTCTGTATCAGTCAGCGAACTCCGCACGTGGATCGGCACGTGGTACTTCTTGCCGAACTCGATCGATCGCGAGTGCATCACCTTGGCCCCGAGCGAGGCCAGTTCCAGCATCTCGTCGTAGTTGATCTCCTTCATCTTGCGGGCCTGCGGCACAATCCGCGGGTCGGTCGAGTAAACCCCGTCAACGTCGGTGTAGATCTCACACACCGAGTCCTTCAAGACCGCGGCCAGCGCCACCGCCGTCGTGTCCGAGCCGCCACGCCCCAGCGTGGTCAAGGCACCCTCCTCGGTCACCCCCTGAAAACCGGCCACGATGACGATCTTCCCCTCGTCCAGCTCTCGGTAGATGCGGTCCGCGTCGATCGACCGGATCCGGGCCTTGGTGTGCGAACTGTCCGTGATCAGCCCAATTTGGCCACCGGTGAAGCTGATCGCTTGGTGACCCGACGCTTCGATGGCCATGGCCATGAGCGAGATCGAAACCTGCTCGCCCGTGGCCAGAAGCATGTCCATCTCCCGCTTGGGTGGGTTCGGATTGACCTCCAGAGCCAGGGCAATCAGCTTGTCCGTCGTCTTGCCCATCGCCGAGACCACGATGACCACCTTGTGGCCTTCAATCTTCGCTTTGATCGCCCGCCGCGCGGCCCGGTGGATCTTCTCCGCGTCCGCCACGCTGCTTCCGCCGAACTTCTGAACAATGATGCTCATGGTCGCCATTCTACCCGGCCGGTGGCTATTCTCCAGAAACCCACCAGCATCGCAACTCAATCGCCCTTCCGGAAATCAGCTCTCCCGGCCTGATTTGAGAAAATACTCCATCAGCTCGTGGCCGGGGTCGATATGCAGATCGCTTTCACCCGCCGCAGTCTCCGAGAAGCTGGTCGCCTCGTCCGGCACCAAGCCCCTCCCGGCCATGCAGAAGGGCACCGGAGCCGCTGTATGGGTCTTCAGCCGCACCGGCGTAGGATGGTCCGGAACGCACAGAATCCGCCATGCGTCCAAGGTCCGTAGCTTCTCCAGAACCGGTCCGACAATGTGCTCGTCCACCCGCTCCAGGGCCTTGATCTTGGCCGCAGCATCACCGTTATGCCCCGCTTCGTCCGGCGCCTCCACGTGCACGGCTACGAAATCCGCCTCGTCCAGGGCCCTGACCGCCGCCTCACCCTTGCCGTGGTAGTTCGTGTCCAGATAACCGGTCGCCCCTTCAACTTCGATCAGCTTCCAACCGACGCACGCCGCAATGCCGCGAATGAGATCCACCGCGGCAATGGCGATGCCATGAACACCGAACCGATCCCGGAAACTCGGCAGCCGCGGGCTCCCACCCTGCCCCCATAACCAAATCGACGTCGCCGGATTCTCGCCCAGGTCGCGGCGGACCTGGTTGATCTTGTGGTTGCCCAGAACCGCCGCCGACCGCTCCATCAACTCACGAACCGCCTCGCTCCCCTTGCCGCTCGGAAGATGCCCCCCAACCGGCTGGCCCGGGATGTCGTGCGGCGGCGTACACTTGACCTTCATCCACCCCGCTTCCTTCATCTTCACCAGGTGCCGGTAGCTCACCCCGGAATGGAAGCTCACCTTGTCGTCGCCAAGCGTCGCCTGCAGCTCGGCGATCAGCTGCTCGGCTTCCGGCTGGCTGATGTGCCCGGCGGCAAAATCGACCATCACCCCATCCACGATCGTCACCAGGTTGCAGCGAAAGACCAGATCGTCCGGTCCGATCGGAATGCGGCGAGCGGCCGCCTCCAGCGGGGCCCGCCCCGTGTAATACTTCTCCGGACTGTACCCCACGACGCTCAGCGTGGCCACATCACTCCCAGGCGTGAAACCCTTCGGGATCGTCTTTACCGTGCCGATCCGCCCGTTGGTCACGATCCAATCCATGTGCGGAATGCGAGCCACTTCCAGGGGCGTCCGTCCGCCTAGGTCGGGATTCGGCTCATCCGCCGCCCCGTCGGGTAAAACCAGTACGTACTTCATGAGGAGTACTCTTCGTGCTCTTCCACCAGACGAATCGTCACCGGCTCCGCCCGCACCGCGTCCAGGGCCGCAATGGCCCCCAAGGCCCTCTTCATCTCACCCTCCCGGGTCTTGTGCGTCAGAACCACGACCGGAACTGTCCCGTCCGGGGCGTCGTCCGTCGGCTCGTGCTGCGTGATCGCCCGCAGCCCAATCCCCAGATCGCCAAAACAACGGGTGATCTGGGCCATGACCCCCGCCCGGTCCGCAACCATCAGCCGCACATAGTAACGTAGGTGCAGATCGTCAATCGGCACGTACACCGGCTCAGCATTGACATCGTTCAGCATGCGAAACCGCTCAAAAGCCCGCGGAATGTTGCCCACCGCAATTCCAACCAGATCGGCCACCACGGCGCTCGCCGTCGGCTTCTGCCCCGCCCCACGCCCATAGTAGAGCGTGTGGCCCACCCAGTTTCCGTAGACGCTGATCGCATTGAACGAACCGCTGCTGCCGGCCAACGGATGACTCCTGCTCACAAACGCAGGATGAACACGCAGACTCAGCCCCGCCTCCGTACGCCCCGCAATCCCGAGCAGCTTGCACACATATCCCAGCTCCCGCCCGGCCGCTAGATCCTGAGCCTCCAGACTCTCGATGCCTTCAATGTGGATCCGGTCAAACTCCACATCCGCCATGAACGCCAGCGACGCCAGCACGGCCAGCTTGTGGGCCGTATCCGTCCCATTCACGTCCAGCGTCGGATCCAGCTCCGCGTAGCCCGCCTGCTGGGCCTCGGATAACGCCTGAGCATACGACTTCCCCTTCTGGTCCATCTCGCTCAGAATGTAATTGCACGTGCCGTTCAGAATGCCGTAAATCGCGCTGATCCGGTTGGCCACCAGCCCCTCCCGGATGGGCAGAATCAGCGGAATCCCACCCCCACAACTGGCCTCAAAACCAACACACCGGCCAGCCTCGCGGGCCGTGCGGTAAATCTCACGACCATGCTTGGCGAGCAGGGCTTTGTTGGCCGTCACCACGTGCTTGCCAGCCCCCAACGCCTCAAGAACCAACTCCTTGGCGATAGTCGTCCCTCCCACCAGCTCGATCACCACCGAGATGGAAGGATCGTCCAGGATGTCCCTCACGTTCGTCGTAATCCGGTCCGCGGGAACCCCAGCCTTGGCCGGTTGACCTCGGTCCTTGTCCGCCACACGAGCTAAGTCAAGCCTTAAACCGACTTTACGGGCGATCTCGTCCCCCTCGACACGGAGCAGCTCCACGACCCCTTGACCCACAGTGCCGCAGCCAATCAAGCCAATTTTCAAAACATCCGTCATGAACGAGAACCTCCGGCCATCTTACCCATCTTCGCCCCTCCCCCCGACGCACCCCTCGAGTCACGCCAAGCAAGGGCTTCAGCGGCCGCACCGTCCGCGCAGGGCACCAAATGTAGGGGGCCACGGCCCAGGATGCAAGATGAGTGCCGCCAGATACCGACCGGCCCAGCATCGTCATCGTCGCCGCAGGATCCTCAGCGGAGCGCGCCCCCGAGCAGCTCATCGACCCGCACCAGCTCGTAACCCCGCTTGGCCAGTTCGTCGAGCAGAGGTGCAACGTAGCCGTGCATCTTGTCCGTCCGCCCCGGACCCGCCCCAAGGTGCAGCAGAAGCAGGAAACCGTTCAGACCATCCGCGTGCCCGGCCTCGTACGCCAGGATGCTCTCGTACAGCTTCCTCGACGACACGAACCGCGGATCGCGGTCCGGCACGTAGTCGGCATTCGATCGCGTGCCGGGCGTGAAGTTGAACAGCACGATACCCATCGCGGTAGCCCAGGTCGAAATGTCGCTGTTGTACCACTCGTACGGCGGAATGAAGAAACGCATCTGGCCCCGACCGGGGCCATAACGAGCCAAATCCTCGAGGTTCTTGTCGAGATCCGCCCGGAAGAACGCCTCCGTCACCAGCGTCTTGCCCCGGTTCTCCCACGCACAGTACAGCGGATGCGAGTCTGAATGCGGCCCCAGGTAATGGCCCTCAGCCACCATCCGGCGCAGGATCGGCCGGTGAGCCTCGATACGTATGAAATCGCCGGTAACGAAGAACGATGCCTTCCGTCCGCGATGCTTCAGGGCGTCCAGGATCGCCTCCGCGCCCTCACCATGCTGCCCGCCGGTGAATACCAGGGCCAGCCGCTTGCGATCGGTCGGCCCACGGACAATCCCGCCATGCTCGTAGCTGAACGCCGGTTGCGATGCCGCTGTAATAGGTCCACGCCGCTCGACGCTCGTGAAGTCAACACAACCGCCGACCAGGATCAGACCGAGAATCGCTGCGACTCGGCAAGGCAAGTCATATCCCTCGGTTGTATGAGCAGCTGTTCGTGGTCCTGAACATACCGACCCACGTCGAACAGCCGCTCCGCCAGCTTGCGAGCGGCCACGGCCCGACGACCGAGTTCATCACCCGACTCCATCGCCTCGCGAATCGCGATCGCCAGCCGATGAGGCAGCCCCGGTTCGCAGAGAAAACCGGTTTCCCCCTCGGTGATCAACTCGGTGACCGACGGAACCGCCGTGCCGATCACCGGAATACCCGCCGCCATGGCCATCGCCAGCCAGCCGGTCGGCACGTCCCCCAGCGGCGTGAACAGCATGGCGTCACTGACGGCTAGTAGGGCCGCCGGCGAGTAACGGTCCCCGACCGGAATGAACACCTCCGGGCAGTAGATGTCATCGAACAACCGCCCCAGCCGACTGGCTTCGCGCGAAAGCCCAGGCACGATCAGGCGGACATCCGGGCGAATCTGGTGCACGATCGCCATCGCCCACGCCGCGTAGTATTGCCCACCCTCCCGCGAGGGCGGCGAGGCCGTCAGAAAAACCTCCGTTTCAGCGCCTAGCCCCAGATCGGAACGGGTAACGATCGGTTCGGGCGATCGCAGCCCGTCAGCATCAACCCCCGGCCGGACGACAACCGTCGCTTCACGCGGTAGCCCCGAGCTGATTAGCCGCTGCCGCACCCGTTCGCAGCTGCAGATGACACAGGGATTCCCCCCGGCTCGCCTCAGTGGCCACCATTTCTGGAGATTCGCGGCATCCGCCGGATCCGAGAGCGTGACCACGAGTCGCAGTCCGTCAGGGCACACCGACCGCACCGCGGCCGCCACTCGACCACCCCAGGCATGAACCACCCCGGAGTACTGCTGCTCGAGCACCCGGCGGAGGTCCCGCGAGGGAATACCTAGGTTCACGTCCCAGCGGGCAACACGGGTTAGGTCCGCAGCGGCGGGCAACTCCACCGCCGGCCGCCCGATGGCGACAACCCGCTGCTCGATGCACGCCCCGGACAGCCGATGCACGAGCAGGGAAAGCCCCCGAAAGGCGTCCATGCCGCTGTCCTCGTCGACCACGTGCGTGAGCTGCATCACCATGAGAACCGATCATGTTCGATACCGGCCATTTGTTCAAGCGCCCTCCATTCGCGAGTGCCCCGTTGTGATGTCCGCCGGATCCGATACACTAGTGGCCGACACGAATGACTGCACACGTGGCTTTCAAGGTGATCCTCCTGCTCGTGGAACTGGCCGCGTCCGCCTTCTTCAGCGCCGCGGAGACAGCCCTCTTCTCGTTGACCCCACGCGAACTCCACCGATTCCGCAACAATCGCCGGGCCTCGCATCGCTTGGTCGCTACCCTCATGCAGCGACCCCGCAAGCTGTTGCTCACCCTCATGGTCTGCAATGTGACGGTCAATATGGTGATCTTCGCCACCAGCCTGACACTCATCGAGAGCCTGATGGCACCCGGCAGTCATCTCGGCCCGGTGGTGGGGCTCATCGCCCCCATCGCGGTGACACTCTTCAGCGAAATCCTGCCCAAAGGTACGTCCATTGTGATGCGGACAACCTTCGCGCTCCGGGCCGCACCTTTGGCTCGGGTATGCCAGGTGATCCTCGCTCCGGTGACCTGGGTCCTCAACTCACTCCTCGTGGAGCCGCTCACCCGCCTCCTCGTCGGCGGCCGACGCCCACGAAACGAGGTCACCGTCGAGGAACTGGCCGAACTGGTCGAAATGTCCCAACACCAGCGGATCATCGACGCCGACGAGAACACCATGCTCGACGGGGTAATACACCTCAATGAGACGAGAGTCAGGGATGTCATGGTCCCACGCGTCGATATCATCGCCTTCGACCTCCGCAACGACCCCCAAGGGCTCTACCACCTCATGCGCGAGTGCCATCTCCCCAAGATCCCCGTCTACGACGGTGACATCGACCGCTTCAAGGGCCTGATCTACGCCAAGGACCTCTTCCTCCATCATGACTGTCCGCCCCGACTGCTCGTTCGCCGAGCTCAGTTCGTGCCCGACGTGATCTCGCTGACCCAGCTGCTCGAGCATTTCCGTCGCTCCCGCAGCCAGCTGGCCATGGCCGTCGACGAGTTCGGCGGGATTACCGGCCTGGTCACCATCCAGGACGTCGCCGCCCAGATCGTCGGCGAACTCGCCCCGGCGGAAGAGGGCGAGAACGAGCCAACCTGGGAACGGCTCGACGATCGCCACTACCGCATCTCCGGACGGGTCAGCGTCCGCGATTGGGCCGAGCAGTTCGATATCCGCCGCTTCGACGACCGAGTCAGTACCCTCGGCGGTTTGATCCTCGCCAAGCTCGGACGCCTCCCCGCCGTCGGCGACCAACTGCGGCTCGGCAACGTCCTCATGACCGTCGAACTGCTCCGCGGCCGGCGAGTGGAGTGGATTCGTTTGGAGCTGGCGGCCGACGCCGCCACCACCGTGGGCGACCCGCCCGGGAAGGGGGCCTGATGGCCATCCTCTGGCTGGTCCTGCTGGTGATGCTCCTGCTGGCCAGCGGCTTCTTCAGCGGCTCGGAAATGGGCCTCTATTGCGTCAACCGCCTTCGCGTCCGACTCCAGGCGGAACGCGGCCAGGACGCCCGGTCGCGACTCCTTTGGAGACTCGTGCAGCAACCCCAACGCACGGTGATGACCGTCCTGCTCGGCAACAACCTGGTCGGCTACCTGTTGACCGTGGCCGGCATAGCCTTCCTGGACAAAGCCTTCGGGCTCTCCGGGGCCAAGGCCGACTTCTACGTGGCCCTCGCCCTCACCCCCCTGGTCTTCGTCTTCGGCGACGTCGTACCCAAGAACTGGTTCCGCATCGAGGCAGACCGGCTGATGATCCTCGCCGCCCCGGCTTTGAGAGCCTGCGAGCTGCTCTCCCGCCTCACCGGCGTGCTCCCGTTCGTCCTCGGCATCTCACGCCTCAGCGCCCGGCTGGCCGGCTACGACGAGGAACAGGCCTGGCGAAACCCCCGAGGCGAGGTCATCGGCCTCCTTCGCGAGGGCGGAGCCGAGGGCACGCTCACCGAGGACCAGGCCCGCATCATCGAGCGGGTCATGAACCTCTCCAGCGTACGCGTCGGGGCGATGATGGTGCCGATCCAAAAGCTCACCACCGTCCCCATCGACGCCACCCGTGACACCTTCGAGCAGCTCGTCGCCCGCTGCAAACACTCCCGCTTGCCCGTCGTCGGCCACGACCGGCAGACCATCGCCGGAATCGTGACCGTGCACAGCGTCCTGGCTGATCGCGCCGAAGGCTCAATCCAGCGACACATGCACCCGCCGGCCACCATCGCCGCCAGCGAGTCCGCCACCAAGGCCCTCGTCTTCCTCCAACAAAACCGCCAGCGCATGGCCGTCGTCACCGACCCCCGCCGCGGCTGGGTCGGAATCATCACCCTCCGCGACGTCGTCGAGGAAATCTTCGGCGAACTGGCGGAATGGTGAGCAAGGCAACAATCAGCATGCGGAAACCGCCGACCAGAACCTGACCTGTCACTTTCCCCAAACTCACCCCCCCTGCAAGGACGGAGAACACCTCTCTCCATTCTCCATCCCCAACCCCCGCTCGCCACCCCGTTCGAGGCTCCTCCATGGCCTGCGGCCACCAGACTCCCGAGCATCAACGGTGTCCCGGTTGCCGACCATTCCGCGGACCACTCGTGGTGTTCTTCACCCGGAGGCGGTCCGGTGCTCACACCGAGAATCACGATCATCCGACGGCTTGAATCTTGCCAAATCACCCCCTTGTACCCAAGTTTGGCTTCGTTTGGCGCTGGCAATGCTCGGGCCGGCTCACCATCGCTTCTCAGGGGGCTCACCGAGCTCGTGCACGTCGCGTCAAGCCGTACCAACGCCCGGCATGACCTGAACGCAAGCCGGCTGGCCCAGCCCTGCAAACGGTATAGAAAAAGTCGAGGCCCAGGGAAATGGGATCAGTCGTCACGCGGCATCGAATCGTCTACGTCAACCTCATCGGCTTCCGCATGGCTCTCGGCCTCACTCGCAGAGCCAATGGCCGCAGCCTCGGGCCAAGCCTCGGCCTCCTCCACGTCCGACGACTTGGGACGGAAGACGCGGGCCATCTGTTCGGAGAATCGCTCAAGCCACGCCGGCTTCGCGTCGCCCTTCGCGGTACGCTCCGGCCGGACGACCTCCACAACCACCGGCTCCGCGGCCCGTCGTTCGTGGGAGATATCCTTGACCGCCGGTCGCTCGCGCGAGAGGTCCGCAATTGCCGGACGCGTCGTGGGCGTGGGATGAAGGGTGACGCCGTCGGCCGCAAGCTGGTTGCTGTGCGGGAGGGGCGATGCGCTGGCCTCGGTGTTCACCTCGGCCTGGGTGACAGTGTCCTTGGGCAGCGAATCAAGACGCTTCTGAGCGGCCAATAGCTTCGGGTTGGCCCGCAGAGCAGCCTTGAACGACTTGGCCGCTTCAACATTCATCCGCTTGGACTGGTACATCAGCCCCATGTTGTAGTGGGCGTCCTCGAGCGGTAGAACTGATTGGAACTGATGAAATGCATCCGGGAAGCGCCCTTGCTGGGCCACGGTGATCGCCAGGTTCACCCGAGCTCGAGCCATGGCCGGATCAATCTCGATGGCCTTGGTGAGGGCCACTTCGGCTTCACGCCAACGGGCCTGCAGGATGTAGCTGAATGCGATGTTGTTGTGCAGGTACGCCTGGTCTGGGGCCAGTCGAATGGCCTCGGTGAACGCCTCGTCGGCCTCCTTGAACCGGCCAAGCCGGTCAAGCACAATCCCGAGCCGGTTCCAGGCGTCAACCGAGCTGGGCTTGGCCGCGACCGCCAGGCGATACTGCTCCGCCGCCCGAACCAGCCGCCCCTGGGTCTCGTGCAGACGCCCGGCGGCCAGATGCGTTTCCGGCTGAATGCTCGGCGAGTCCGCCTCGCGCAGATCCTCGATCTGGCCCTTCTGAAGGTCAGAGACAGGCTTCTGGTCGTTGTCCGATTTGAACTTGAGCAGATTCCCGCATCCGGCTGGCCACAGGAACAACCCCGCTATGCACAGGCCTGCCCACCATTGCTTTCGTCTTGCCATTCGTCATGCTCCTTCATGTGCCCCCCAGCATCATGTCAGTTGACTTTGCTCGCCGCTTCGCCGATCGCCGTCGTTTCCTGCTTCTCCGAGTCGGACGCCTTGGCGCTGCTCGATTCCCGGGCGACGATCGCTTCACCGGCCCTCATCCCCGGCCCGCCGGCCATGGCCTGCACGACCTTGATCTTGTCCGCCTCAACACCGTTGGAGGTCAACATGCCCTTGATCCGGTCCATACGCTGCTTGACCATCTCGTCAGAACCGTCGAGCTCGTCATATCGCAGCGTCCCACCGTAGATCTTCAGGATCTCCGCGTAGCGATTCAGACGCCGCACGCCCAGGGCATTGAGCTCCGCTGTGTGCGGCACAAAGTGAGCACTCGACACCGACATATCCTCGAGCAGGGCGTTGTCGGTCATGTTCACGTACCCGTCCTGGAGGGCGCTCGGGTTCTCGCTAGTTCCTTGGGGCGGAGCATTGAGCCGCGAGACCGCGCCGCCACCACACCCCCACAGGCCAAGCAGGCCCGCGACTGCAAACGCCGAAAGGATCAGTGCTGCATACTCCGTTGCCGAATACTCTCGTTTCATGGGTCCAATCCTCTTCTGGTTAAGGTCCAATCCTCTTCAGGAGCAACCGTGAATCCAGGCCGTTGCCTCTCCTGCGGCCCGGTGAGATTATCGGCCAAGCGAACGACGCGATTCTGTTGTTTTCGGACGAATTGCGGGCAACTTGACCCAGGAGAACATACGGCAATTCTCTGCGCGCAGAGTGACGTCTCTCCGTCCTGGTGGCTCGCCATCAGGGCCCACGCCCGCGTCCAATTCCGTGCGCTCTGCAACCATGCTCCTCCGGTCCCGCAGCCGTGTCCAGATCGCGGGTCCCGCATCCACGTCCAGATCGCAACACGGGTTCAATCTCGCCCTTACGCCGCTTCCGTTTCCGACCGCGATTCCGTCGACGGCCCTCAGGGCGGATCGCCCGCCGGTGGCTATTCTCCCTGCACCCGCTTCCCATGCGGCTTGCACGGCGAAGCCACACGGGTCACAGGGCGGCCGACTCCTGTCCGGCTCACCGGCGGTACCTGATTCGAATCCCCAGAACGCGAGCCGTGTTTTCAATACTGGTATGCCGTCGGTCTGATAAGCCGCAGCGGCCGGTTGAAACCCCCGCCCTCGGGGCGCCGTGGGGTGAATGTGGGATGTCAAGCTGGGCAGCCGGGTTGTGGGCCGCAGCCGATAAAACCGTCGGCGTTCCCGCTGGTAGCACGCTTAATGGTGGTTGATGGAGGAATTGGCAACTTTTTTGATGAGCCGGTTTGCCCGGGGGATATTCGTTTCTTATGTTTCAACTGCGTTCGGACGATTCAGGGTGAAACGTGAGTCGCAGACGCACGCAACTTGCCTGAGCGGCGAAGGTTGAGCCTGCCGCGAGTGTGCCCCGCCGGACGAAGGGGGGCGAACGAGGCGGTTGTGACGGAAGCGGGACAAGTGAAGAACGGAATCTCGTAAGAAGGGATTCACCGAGTGTTATTCGGGCTTGTCGGCCCGGAGTCAGAGACGCCTCGCTGGTCAAGAGGGAAAAGACGCGGCAGGCACGTTTGGCCCCTGAAGGGGATAACCAATCGAAAGGAGAGATTCATGCAGGCATTGGTAACGCGAGTCAAGAGTTTTGTTCGGAGCGAAGATGGCCCGACCGCGACTGAGTACGCGGTGATGCTGGCCCTGATCATCATTGTGGCCCTGGCGGGCATTACCCTCCTGGGCACCAAGGTGAACGCGATCTTCACGAACGTCGAGGGAGCCCTGGCCACCGGTGCGTAATGGTTGGGCGTACGCAGGCTTCGCGTAGGAAGGAAGCATTCAAGTAGGTCTTGGGGGGCGCCCGTTCGGAGGTCGGACGGGCGCCCACCAGCCTGTCTGGGGCAAGAATGCCGCGGGCCTGAAAACAGGATGCAGTCGGTCGGAGCCGGGAAGGAAGCGAATACTGGAGTCGATCGATGCACTCAGCTTTGTGGTTGACGACCTGTGCGATAATGGTCCCCGGGATTCTCTGGGCGTCGTGGATTGACTACAAGGAACGCCGGGTACCGAACTGGCTGAACGCAGCCATTGCGATGACGGGTTTCCTCGCCCAGGCTCACTTCTTCGGATGGCAGGGTCTTGCGGCCGGTGCCGCGGGCCTGGCCGTCGGTTTTGCCGTTCTCATTGTTCCATGGCTTATGCATGGCATGGGCGCAGGTGACGTCAAGTTGATGATGGCGATTGGCGTTTGGCTGGGGCCGTGGCTCACCTTCCTGTCATTCTGTGTGGGCGCGGTGGTCGGCGGAGTCATCGCGGTGGTTATGATTCTGTCCAGCGGGCGTTTGTGGCATGCCTATGCCAACCTGGCCACGATCGCAACCAAGGTGTCCAGCCGGTCGACCCTTTTCACCGAGTTCGGCTCGGCCAAGAGCTTCGGCAGTACTTCCCAGCTGTTGCCGTACGGTGTTCCTTTGACCATCGGCACGCTGATGGTGTTCTTCGGGCAGCAGTGGTTGATTGGGTGACAAGATAGACAGAGGAGGCGCAAGATGAAGACGAGGGGAAACCCAGGATTGAGGGGGCTCAGCTCCCGTCGGCCCGCGGCTCGACGTGGCGGAGCGGTCGTCGAGATGGCCGTTGTGACCCCGCTGTTGCTCCTGATGCTGTTTGGGATCATCGAGTTCGGCTACATCTTCATGATGGAGAACTCGCTGACCAACGCGACCCGCGAAGCGTGTCGCACGGCGACCCTGCCGGGCTCGACCGACACGGACATCCGGTCGAGGTTTCAGCAGGCGATTGCCTCCACAGGACTGACCGTGACGGACAGCATGATCATCATTGAACCGGCGACGAGCGCCAACCCTGTCGTGACCGTCAAGGTGGCGGTGCCCTACAGCCAGGTCACGCTGCTGGGGATCCTGCCGTCCGGCCTGTTCAGCGGCATGTTCGGCGGGAGCGGAGGGTGCATCGGCGACAAGACCATCGGGTCGGTCTGCTCGATGCGCAAGGAAGCGACAACCAGTAGCTGATCCGACCGCGCTGTTCGCGGTCTGTCCGGATGACGTTGGAAGGGAGCACGGGCGTGGCTCGCCCGGGCCTCCTGGGAGAGAGAAATGGTACTGCGGCCGGCCCTGTTGAGGAGCCGGCCCGGGTGTGGCGACGAAGGAGCTTGTCATGAAAGGTCGAGCGATTATTCCGTTGGTGGTGGGACTGGCCGTTGGCATTCTGGCCATCAAACTCTTTGCCGATGTGCTCAAGAAGGCCAAGGGGTCCCAGGCAAGTGAAACCGTGAACGTGGTGTGCGCCAAGACAGACATTGGCTCCACCGTCGAGATCAAGGACACGATGCTCGAACTGAGGGCGGTGCCCAGATCCTTGGTGCCCAGTCAGTCGTTCTACGATACCAAGGAGGTCATCGGTCGGGTGGCGAGCGTGGTCATTCCCAAGGGCGGCCCCGTCGTGGCAAGCGGGCTTGCCCCCAAGGGAACACTGGCGGGCATGGAGGTCCGCATCCGCGATGGATATCGGGCAGTGGCCGTCAAGGTCGATGAATGGGCGGGCGTGGCCGGCTGGATCAAGCCGGGCAGCCGTGTCGACGTCGTGGCCGTCATGAACGGCGCCACCGGCAGCAGCCGCGACGAAACCACCAGCAAGGTAATCCTGGAGAATGTCGAGGTCCTGGCCGTCGGGCAGGACCTGGGCAGCACCGGCGACGTGAACGCCACCTTGCCGAAATCCGTGACGGTTCTGGTTCGCCCGGACGATGTGCCCAAGCTGCATTTGGCTTCAACCAAGGGGCAAGTTCGGCTGGCCATGCGCAATTCTCGTGACGGTAGCGGCGGTGCCGGGGGGCAAACGACCGATAAAGAGCTGGTTTCCTCGGCTTCAGCCAAGGGTGGAGCGGTCAAGACGTTTCTTAACGGAATGTTGAGCAACGTACCGAAGATCGAGCCCAACAAGACCGATAAAGAGGGCGGCGGTCTTCGGGCCGCCAAGCCGGTCGCCGAGCGGGCCGAGCCGGCGCCGGTAGCCAAGCCGACGCCGTGGCGAGTCGAGGTCATGGCCGGCGGCGAAGTTCAGGAGTTGTGGTTTGAGAACGGGACGAAAGACGCTCATCGAGTGGCGAACGAAGCAGATGGTAAGCGGAATGGGCGACAGGCACGTCCGACTCAGCCTGGAGTGCAGATGAGTCCGGCAAAGCCTGGACCACAAGCGGCGGAGGTGGCTCCGGCCCCGTACGCTGAACGCCCCGAGACATCGCGGTCCAAGGAGTCATTGAAACCGAGGGAGTTGCTGGAATGATCGCTCACAAGGATGGTCAACTCATCATGCGTTCAAGGATGGACAGGGTTTCCCGCCAGGTGACCGCGCAAGCTCGTCACCTGGCCGGAGGCTTTTTGGCGATCGCCGCCGTTGTCGGATTGGCTTGCTTCAGCACCGCTTCGGCGGCCGATCCTCCGGCCGCTCAGCCATCTATTGAGCCCCCTCGGATCTCATCGGCCTCACCGACGACGAGCATGCTCGTGACCGTCCGCGAGGAGAAGAGCCGTCAGCAGGAGATCCTCCTGCTCGCCGGCCGCAGCGTGGTGATCGATCTGAGTGAGCCCATGGCTCGCTGCCAGATCGCCGACCCCGAGGTGGCCGCGGTGAACATCCTCTCGCCCCAGCAGATCGTGGTGACCAGCAAGCGGGCCGGGAGCACCCAGCTCATCGTCTGGGATGCGAAGGAAGGGCAGGTCACCATGCCGGTGACGGTCCAGCTCGATCTTGCTGAACTGGAGGCGGCGATCAGGAAGCTCGCCCCCAAGGCCACAGTGCAGGTTCAGGCGCTTCGCGAGCGGGTCCTGCTGACCGGCATGGTGCCGGACAGCGACACCGCCGACGCCATCGATAAGCTGACCAAGGCGTTTGTCGGTGAGCTGGGCGGGCGGGACGCGCAGCGAAGCAACACGACCGGCCAGAGCACCCAGAGCTCCCGGGTGATGAACCATATGACCGTGGCCGGCGTTCATCAGGTATTGCTGCGCTGCACCGTGGCCGAGGTCAGCAAGTCCGCGATCCGCAAGCTGGGCGTGAACGGCTGGCTCGCCGGCGACAACGTCCGCGACGTTTTCATGGTCAACAATCTGGACGGGATCAACCCTTCGAACATCGGAGCGGTCTCGACCGGCAACATCCTCGGACCGCAGTTCACCACCGGGGCGCCGACCGAGTCGATGGTATTCGGAACCCCGGGCATTCCCACCTACCCGGCGCCGACCGGGCCGGAGTTCACGCTTGGTTTTCCTAGGATCCAGATGCAGCTGTTCTTCCGGGCCATGCGCGACAATCGTCTGCTCCGCGTGCTGGCCGAGCCCAATCTGATTGCCTTGAGCGGGCAGGAGGCCAATTTCCTGGCCGGTGGCGAGTTCCCCGTGCCCATCCCTCAGGGACTGGGCACCACAACGATTGAATGGAAGAAGTTCGGCGTGCTCCTACGCTTCACGCCGACCGTGATCGGGCAGCAGAGGATCCGACTCAACGTTCGCCCGGAAGTGAGCGAAAGGGATTTCACCACCCAGGTGACGCTGACCGGTGGCACGACGGTGCCAGGCATCAAGGCCCGCAACGCGGAGACAACCGTTGAGTTGGTGAGCGGCAGCACGATCGCGATTGCCGGCCTGCTGAACGAGGAAATCCAGGCGGCGGCGCGCAGAATCCCGGGCCTGGGTGATGTCCCGGTTCTCGGCGCCCTGTTCAGTTCGGTCGAGTACCAACGGAACCAGACTGAACTGGTCATCCTGGTGACCCCCGAACTGGTAGCGGCCATGAATCCGGACCAGGTTGGACCGGTGCCGGGCCAGTTCATGACCGATCCCAGCGACTATGAGCTGTTCGGACTGGGCATGCTCGAGGGTAAGCCGGTGGCGGAGGCCCCCGGCGAGGACGCGGCTCTGGAGACCAGCGCCGCACCCAAGTACAGGAAATTCCGCACGTCCCCGGAGCAACTGTCGCTTCACGGACCTTGGGGACAGGCGCAAGCATCGGAGACGATTCAATGAGCTGACACCAGGGGGCCTGGGCCGCCGCGCGGCGCCGGCCCCCTTCAAATGGGTAACAAGGTGTGGAAAGGAGCGTTAGGTAACCACCTACCAGCAGGAGCTGCAGGACATCCTTCAGAACCTGGGTGGGAAACGGCCCGTCATTCTGATTCAGTAAGGACCGAGGTTCGGCGTGCCGGTCGCCACCGTCCCGCGGCGGCCGACACGCCCGACCGACCGGCTGCGGCCGGCCGCGAGTAACAGGAGACGCTGAGAATCATGGCTGGGGAATGGAAGCATCTGGGAAGCCATGAGACAGTCGGTTCGTGTTATCATTGCCAACGGTGACGAGGACTACTCGGTCACGATCCGATCTGAACTGCTCGGCCTGGACGGCGTCCAGATCGTTGCGGAGGTCGATGAGCTTGGCCTGGTCGAGCAGGCGGTGGGCCAGTTCCCGGCCGAGATTCTGCTTGTCCATCTCGACCCCGTACCCGACGCCACCTTGCCCATCGCCGCCAAGATCGCCGCCGCCAATCCCGAGCTGGCCGTCTTCGTTCTGTCCGAAAGCACCGACCCACAGCACATTCTGACGGCCATGCGCTCGGGCGTCCGCGAGTTTCTGACCAAGCCGATCGATCGAGAACTGGTCACTGCGGCGATCGGGAAGGTCGTGGCCCAATCCGGGAATGCGGTCGAGGTGGGCCGGCTCGTCTCCATCCTCGGTACCGTGGGAGGCGCTGGGGCCTCCATGCTGGCCACCAACCTCGCCGTCGAGCTCACCCAACTCGCGAAGAACAAGCCGGTGGTCCTGGTCGATCTCGATTTCCGCTTCGGACAGCTGGCGACCATGCTCGACGTGCAGGCGGACTACACCATCGCCGATCTGTGCTCCACGCCGGAGCAGCTGGATGGCTCGGTCATCGACCGGGTCATGGTCAAGCACGACAGCGGCCTGCATCTTCTGGCCCGGCCCAACCAGTTCGCCCAGGCTGACCAGATCACCGCCGCCCACTGCGCCTCCGTGCTGAGTTCCCTGCAGCAGATCTACGAGTATGTCGTTGTCGACGGGCCCAACCGGTTCGATCCGGGCGGGCTGGCGGTGCTCGACCTGGCCGACGTCAATCTCTTCGTCATGCAGCTCCTGGTTACCAGCGTCCGCAACGTGCATCGCATGTTCAGCGAGCTTCAGGAGGGGGGCTACAACCTGGACCGTTTCAGGCTGGTGTGCAACCGCCTCGGTCAGGACTCCGGCCATCTGGGCATCGAGCAGGTGGAACAGACCCTGAACCGCAAGATCGCCTACCAGATTCCCGACGACTGGAAGGTCGTAAGCGGGGCCATCAATGTCGGTGCGGCCCTCATGGACGTCGCACCCAAGTCACGGGTGCGGGCGGCAATCCGGGAACTGGCGGAGAGCATCGCCTCGCCGCATGACACCACAGCCAAGAAGAGCGAGAAGGGAAGCGGCCTGTTGGGTCGGATCTTCAGCGGGGCGTCGTCCTAATGGAGTAAGGCAAGGATGTTCGGCAAAGTCAAACCACCTGTGGCGTTGAAATCACCGCCGGCGCCGCCGCCCGGGGTCCCTGGCAAGTCCGTTCTCGGGCCCCGGCCGGCCGAAGACCCGACCGGGCCGCCCAAGCCTGCCCCGACGAGAGCGACCGAGGTGGCCTCTAAGCCAACCGTGGACAAGTCACGGACCGGAAAGCCCATCGACGAGAAGCTGGAGAAGTACTACGCCCTCAAGACCCGCATCCATCGCAAGCTGGTCGAACAGCTCGATCTGACCGCGGTGGACAACAACGATCCGGGGATTCGCGACAAGGTCGGTGAACTGGTGCTGGCCCTGTGCGAGAAGGAGGACGTCCTCCTCAACCACACCGAGCGTCAGCGGCTGGTCGGCGAGATTCTGGACGAGACGTTTGGCCTGGGGCCACTGGAAATCCTGCTCAAGGATCCTGCGATCAGCGATATTCTGATCAACGGCCCGCGGATGGTGTATGTGGAGCGCAAAGGTCGTCTGGAACTGACCGATGTTCAATTCCGTGACAACGCTCACCTCATCCACGTGATCGACAAGATCGTCAGCGCCGTCGGCCGGCGTTGCGATGAGGTCTGTCCGATGGTCGATGCCCGCTTGAAGGACGGCTCCCGCGTCAATGCGGTCATTCCGCCTCTGGCCCTGGACGGGCCGAGCATGTCCATTCGTCGATTCGGTGCCGACCCCATCACCTGGGAGGACTACGTCAACTTCAAATCGTGCGCCCCGCAGATGGTTGAGTTTTTCCGGGCCTGTGTCGTTGCCCATCTCAACATTCTGATTATTGGCGGAACCGGTTCTGGCAAGACGACGCTGCTCAACAACATGTCGTCGTTCATTCCGCCTTCGGACCGCATCGTGACCATCGAGGACGCGGCCGAGCTTCGCCTCCGCCAGCCGCACGTGGTCCGGCTCGAGACCCGTCCGGCGAATATCGAGGGCAAGGGCCACATCTCGATTCGCGATCTGCTGATCAACAGTCTGCGTATGCGGCCCGACCGTATCGTGGTCGGCGAATGCCGCGGGGCCGAGACGCTGGACATGCTCCAGGCGATGAACACCGGCCATGACGGGTCGCTGACCACGCTTCACGCCAACAGCACGCGTGATGCCGTTCAGCGTGTTGAGACCATGGTGATGATGTCCGGCTTCGAGCTGCCCGTCCGGGCCATTCGCCAGCAGTTCTCATCCGCGATCCAGCTCATTGTGCAGGCCCAGCGTCTGACTGGCGGTCCCAGGAAGATCACCAGCGTAACCGAGGTGACCGGCATGGAGGGGGATGTCGTGACCATGCAGGACATCTTCAAGTTCGAGCAGGTGGGCATTGACAGCGCCGGAAAGGCCTACGGCCGAATGATGGGCACAGGCATCCGGCCGACGTTCCTTGACCGGTTGAAGTACTCAGGATGCAACGTTGGGCCGGAGATGTTCGAGGCCCAGGTGTTGCTCAGTGACCATGAGGGCTAGTTGACGGGACCGAGAGTCCCGCCTCCATCCGGGGCATGGTGCCCGGAGGAGGCTTGAGACGGGGTGTACCGTGCTTTCTCCTATCATTTTCATCGCACTGCCGGTGGTGGGCTCCATGCTCCTGGTTTGGGGCGTGTTTCAGGTGCTCATGGACCTTCGCACGAGCAAGCAGCGCAAGGTCGTGGACCGGCTCACGGAGACGCGTTCCCGGGCGCGTGCCAACGAGGCCAAGGAGACGCTGCTGCTGCGGCGCGGAGGCGGCAAGCACGAAGGGCTGCTTGACTCGGTCCTCTCCAAACTGGCCGTCGTCAGCAAGGTTCAGCACATGCTGGATCAGGCCGATCTGGACTGGTCCGCGTCCAAGATGCTGACCAACGTGACAGCGGTCGCGCTTCTGGTCGGGGCTCTCCTCCTGTTCCTCCAGTTCAGTATTCTCACCGCCCTGGCGGCCGTCGTCGCCGTGATGGTCATGCCTTTGCTGTGGCTGGTTCGCAAGCGGAAGAAGCGCATCCGTGTGCTGGTTGAGCAGTTGCCGGATGTCTTCGATCTGCTGGGACAGGCCCTTCGCGCCGGCCACGCCCTGGCGGGGGCAATTCAACTGGTGAGTACCCAGATGCCCAACCCCATCGCCAAGGAGTTCGGGCGAGTGTTTCAGGAACAGAACCTCGGCATCAAGGTCGAGGAAGCCCTGCTGAATATGGCCAACCGCGTCGACCAGATGGACGTGCGCTTCTTCGTGACCGCGGTCCTGATTCAGCGTCAGACCGGCGGTGACCTGGCCGAGATCCTGGACAAGATCGGCAAGGTGATCCGCGATCGCGTCCAGCTGCTGGGTACTGTTCAGGCCCTCACCGCGGAAGGCCGACTGTCCGGATGGGTACTGCTGCTCCTGCCGGTCATCGTGTTCATCGCCTGTCTGTTCGTGAACCCCGAGTACTCCAAGGTGCTGATCAACACGCCCACCGGTCGAATGCTCTTGGCCACGGCGGCGGCCATGGACCTGATGGGCATGGCCATGATCAAGAAGATCGTGAATATCAAGGTGTGATGTCATGACGCAACTCATTATCCTCATCGTCCTGGTCATGATCAGCGCGGGCCTGATCATCTACAGCCTCCTGCCCAAGCGGGGTGAGGAAAAGGACAAGGTGATGCGGCGCATGACCGGGCGCTCGTCGGGCAGCCCCCAGGCCGGCACCGACGCCGGCCGTCGTCCTTCCGCAGCCAAGCAGATGCTGGAGAAGGTCGCGCCCATCGCGATGAAGCCGGTCATGCCGAAGAACGCCGCGCAGATGTCGACCCTTCGCGAGAAACTGGCCCAGGCAGGCTACCGCCAGGAGGAAGCCAGCCGCTACTTCTTGGCGAGCAAGACGATCGTCGGCGTGCTGCTGGCGGTGGTGACCTTGTTTGTCGCCTGGGGTGGAGGCTACGAGGCCAAGCAACTCTTCGGCTTTGCCGCGACCGCCGCGGGTCTCGGGTTCCTTCTGCCCAACGCATGGCTCTTCCTGGCCCGCAGCCAGCGCGCCGAGAAGATCCGTAACGGCCTGCCCGACTCACTCGACCTGCTGGTGGTGTCGGTCGAGTCCGGTCTCGGCCTGGATGCCGGTCTGCTTCGGGTGGCCGAGGAGATGCGCAACGTTCACAAGGACCTCAGTGACGAGATGCAGATCGCGACGATGGAAACGCAAATGGGTGTGCCGCGGGCGGAGTCCCTCGAGAACATGGCCCGCCGCAGCGGCGTCAACGAGATGCGGGCCATGGTGGCGGTCATTACCCAGGCTGAGAAGCTGGGCACCAGCGTGGCCAAGGCTCTCCGTACCCAGGCGGACATGCTCCGCGTGAAACGACGCCTCAAGGCCGAGGAGCGTGCTCAGAAAACCACGGTCAAGCTGATGCTGCCGCTGATTCTGTTCATCTTCCCGTCGATCTTCGTGGTGCTGGTCGGACCGGCCGCCCTCCAGCTGATCAAGACTCTGGGTAGCGGTGGAGCTCTCGCTCCGAAGTAGTCCGCTCATCGGAACGCGGGATCGGGTTGTTGCCGGGCCACTGGAAGAAGTTCTAAGGTGTCCGAAAGCACCAGAAGGTTCTATCAGCGAAAACGGCCCGACGGACTGCGGCCACCGCAAAGCTGATCACCAGCCGAATCTACTGAACTCACCCTTCGTCTGCGTTGGCCAGCCCGCCGCCGGGCTTCCGCTCCCGTATGCTCCGGATGACTTGGCCGTGTCTACGGCCCGCTCCTGCCGGTACGCCGCGCGAGCAGCTCAGGGGTTACCTTAGTCTGTGACCCGGCTCGCGAACTCCCCGTCTGCGGTTTCGGTGACCACTTCTTGGCCGGGCTGGACCTGGTCGGCGGCGGTGACGATGCGACCGTCTCTGCGGTCGCGGGTGATGGTGAAGCCGCGGGCCAGTGTCTTGTGATGACTGGTGGCCTCCAGGCGGCTGACCAGCGATTGCAGCGATTGCCATGCCGGTTTGAGGCGGTGAGCGAGCGATCGGGTGAGTTCAAGCTCGAGCTTGCGGAGCCGTTCGTTCTCGGTGGCGACCTGGCGGACGGGCGAGGTGGCTCGCAGGGCTCGCTCCTTCTCGTCGATCCGGTTCGCCAGTTGACGAGTGTGCAGACGTGCGGCGCGATCGAGGCGGCTGGCCGTTGTCGCCAGTCGGTCGTGAGCCTGCCGCAACATAGCCTGCGGTCGAACGCCCGCCAGTCTGACTTCCGTTGCATGGAGTCGGCGGTCATGAGCTAGGAGGGACTGTGACTGACTCCATTGCAGCCGCGACGCCAGGTGTTCGAGTTGCTGCAGCTGCCGATGGAGCACGGTCTGGGGACGGCCGGCGGCCAGATTGACCTCCAGCTGGTGCAGTCGACTTCGTTGGCGGTCAATGAGTCGTCCAATGGCCGCCTGGAGTCGCGAGGTGGCATCGTCCAGCCGCTGCTCGGCCTCCTGGATCAAGCTGCCCGGATCGCGCATCCAGGAGACCCGGCCAATGGCGTCCACCTTCGAGCGAGACAACTCCAGCCGGTTTCGCATCGCCCGGTGGAGTCGTGCCTGGCACTCGTCCAGTCCTGCGAGCAGCTCGGACCGGACGGGTACAGCCAGCTCGGCGGCGGCGGTGGGCGTGGCGGCCCGCAGGTCGGCCACCAGATCGGCGATGGTGATGTCCACCTCGTGTCCCACGCCGCTGATGATCGGGATCCGGCTGGCATGGATGGCACGGGCGACGGGTTCCTCGTTGAATGCCCAGAGCTCTTCGAGTGAACCGCCGCCGCGGGCCACGATGATCGTGTCGATACCGCCCAGCGACGCGGCCTCACGGTTGAGCCGGGCGATCGCGTCGGCGATTTCCGCGGCGGCCCCCTCGCCCTGCACCTTCACCGGGTGGACGAGGACCTGCACGCAGGGGTACCGCCGCTGAAGGGTCCGCAGGATGTCGCGGACGGCCGCTCCGGTGGGGCTGGTGACGACGGCGATGTTCCGGGGATAGGGGGCGATCGGCTTCTTGTGCCGAGGGTCGAAAAGGCCCTCCTTCTCCAGTTGTTCGCGGAGCTGGCGGAAAGCGAGTTCCAGGGCGCCCGTGCCGCGCGGCTCGAGTCTGCGGATGATGAACTGGCATTGACCGCGGTTCTCGTAGAAGTCCACGTAGCCGGTGGCGATGACTGCCATGCCGTCGGCCGGTTTGAACTTCAGGTCGGCGGCTCCGGATCGCCACATGACCGCCCTGATCTCGCCGCCTTTGTCCTTCAAGGTCAGGTAGAGGTGGCCGCTGGTGTGGCGGGTGAAGTTGCTGATCTCGCCGATCAGGTGGATGGTGCCGGGCAGTCCGTCGGCGAGAGTCCGCTTGATGGCCGCGGTTAACTGGCTGACCGTGACCTGTCTCGGCAGGGGGGGAGCGGTCGGGGTCCGGATCCGGTCGGGATCGAACGCCGGGCGCTGGGCGGTCATGTCAGTCCACCTCTCCGCCGGCCAGGTTGACGAACAGGGGGCTCGATTTGTCGATGCAGATTCGCTCCACGTGCTCGGCCTTGCCGGTGGTCGACTCCACGCCGACCAGGAGTCCGCACAGCCGCGGGTCGCCCTCGGCCACGTCGAACGCGTGGGGCAGGTTGGTCAGAAAGGTGCGAATGACCCGGTCCTTGAGCCGCCCGAGGACCGAGTCAAACGGCCCAGTCATGCCGAGGTCGGTGAGATAGGCCGTTCCGTTGGGTAGGATGCTCTCGTCGGCGGTCTGCACGTGAGTGTGCGTGCCGACCACGGCGCTGACCCGCCCATCGAGGTACCAGCCCATGGCAACCTTCTCGCTGGTGGCCTCGGCGTGCACGTCGACCACGACGATCTTGACGTCGGGCGGGAGCTGCTTGAGTACGCGGTCCACGGCGTGAAACGGGCAATCCACCATGGTCTTCATGAACAGTCGCCCGAGCAGTGAGATGATCGCCACTTTCGGGCCGAGCTTGGTCTGGCAGATCGCGACGTGCCTGCCGACCGCCTGGGGGGACATGTTTGCGGGGCGTACGATCCGGTCCGAACTCTCCAGGACCGGAATGATCTCCTGGCGGCGGTAGATGTGGTCGCCCAGGGTGATGAGGTCGACCCCGTAGCGCCTAAACTTCTCAAAGAGTTGCGGGGTGAGGCCGGATCCGCCAGCAGCGTTCTCCGCATTGGCGATCACGCAGTGAATGTTGTATTCCCGGGCCAGATGGGGGAGGGTTTGGGAGATCGCATAGCGCCCCGGCCGGCCCACGACATCTCCGATACACAGGAGATTGACTCGCATTTCAGGACTTTCTAGCCACGGTGGTGTCCGTATTCGCTCCGTGGATCCTCAAGGATAGCGTGTCCGGCTCGGCGGGGCAATGGTCCTCAGGACGGCCCGCTCCTCATCCCCTGCTTCACACCCGCTTGGCAGGATTGACCGCCCAAGGCATCACGGAACCGAGGCCGCCGCCACCGGGAGGCGGGGTCATCGCCGGCCGCCAAACCAGCCGTGCACCGGTACGGTGGTGATCCGGGCGAGTCGCTGGCCGCACGCGGCAGCATGGACCGGCGAGCAGTTGGAGACGAATCGGCCGCCGTGGCTCTCGACGACCTGCCGTTCCCGAGCGAAGTCCGGGCGGTTGTTCTGCTCGTATTCCTTGCCTTTCACGTAGACGTCAGGACGCAGCTCGCCAGGAGGTCGGGGGAAGTCAAGTTGGGGTTGATGCAAACCAGATCGACGACCTCGAGGGCGGCGAGGTTCTCGGCCCGCATTTCTTCAGGGATGTAGGGTCGCTGCAGGCCCTTGCCGACCTGGGAATCACCGGTCAGCGAGACGACGAGCGGGTCTCCCTGCTGGCGGGCGAACTCGAGCTAGCGGACGTGCCCGGGGTGGACGATGTCGAAGCAGCCTTGGCAGTGGACGACGGTCTGGCCGGCCGCGCGGGCGACTGCGACCTGGTCCAGCAACTCCTCCTTGTTCACGATCTTGTCGGGTACGCTCATATATCGGTTAAGTTATCGGATCTCGTCCACGGGGGATCGGCCGGTGGTATGGACCGCGGGTGGCTGCCGGCGGCCGCTCGAATCCTCGTTGTCCCATAGGCGAACAGCGGAACGGCATTCAGCAATTCACAGGGCTTGCTGATTCATAACATCTTTTCATATAAAGAGATAATGTTGTTTCTTAGGCATACTTGCGCGGACAACTCGGTGTGACGCGGAGTTCTTGCTCGGATTCTGGGCCCGTGTTGCTTGAAATCAGGTCAGGGTTGTAGTATGTTACCACGGGTGGATCGGACGGGGCGGTAGGGGAATCGTGTCACAAGAGGGTCCGTCGGATTCGCGTTGGAAAGAGGATGTCCGCCTGTGGGCGGTTCGCCGTGGGGCTTTTCCCCTCCGGAAAACACCGGGCTGTCGTAAGGCACCTGGTGTTTTCTTTTTGGACAATCGATTCCCCTTGGTCAGACGTGTGGTGCGGGGGTTGGGTCTCATCGTCCAGGGCAGGCGCTGGCGTGTGCTTCAGGATTGAAGGTCGGTTTGCTGAAGTTGCATTCGCGTGGTCAGCCGCTATACTTGTTGCAGTTGGTTTGACGAACGAGCAGGGTACGCGACCTCTGTCGTAGCATGTCCGGACCGTTCCCTCAATCGCCGCTCCAGCTTCTAGGCCGAGATGCCGGCCGCTTTCTGATCCGACCCGGAAAGTGAAACCTGGGTCGTTCTGCCCTATCACAGGAGAAGAATAGATGGGCAAGAAACTGTATGTTGGGAACCTGACCTACGACGTGACCAGCTCTGATCTGGAGCAGCTCTTTGCCGCCCATGGGACTGTCGAGAGTGCTGAGGTCATTGCCGACCGCATGAGCGGCCGGAGCAAAGGATTCGGCTTCGTCGAGATGAGTTCGCCCCAGGAAGCCCAGGCTGCGATCGATGCTCTGAACGGCAAGGATCACGGCGGGCGTGTACTGACCGTCAATGAGGCCAAGCCGCGGGAGAATCGCAGTGGTGGCGGCGGTGGCGGTGGACGAGGGGGGCGCGGCGGCTACGGTGGTGGCGGAGGTGGCGGCGGTCGCCGTTACTGAGCCGCTTCTCCCGGGTCGATCGACCTGTCGATCAAGAAGGCCACGCACGAGAGTGCGTGGCCTTCTTCTTGGGTGGGTTTCACAACAGGCTGACCGAGCCTGGCCGCCGGCGGTCGAGCGGGGGTGTCGGCTTCGGATTCAAGGGGGGGTGTTGGGCATCCCGGTCTTCGAGTTCCGGTGCCGGAGGGCGGCGCTGTCATCGGGTCACAGGGCTGCCGCGATCCGTCGGAAGTGGTAGCCGGTGATGGCCAGGGTCATGGCCTCGGGGAACGCGCGGCGATGAAAGACCAGGATCTTGGTGAGGAACTTCCAGTACTCGCGCCGCCCGCGGGTCAGCACTCCCATGATCCACAGTGACTTGATGACCGCTCGGATGTCCGAGGCGGGGCGGGGTATCTGTGGACCGCGGGGGTGGTACTCGCGGAGGAAGGTCAGGATTCTGGCGTAATAGGCCTTTGGCGTGTAGAGCCGTTTGACCAGTGAGCGGTATCCCTCGATCAGCATTTCGCGGTCGAGCTTGGGGATGAAATTCAGGACGGCGTCGAGGTTGTTGCCCGTCGTTTGGCTGATGATACGTCCCTCTTCCTTCAGCCGGTTCCAGAGCCGGGTACCTGGCAGGGCGGTCAGGAGGCCGACCATCGCCGTGGCGATACCCGCTTCCTGGATGAACTTGATCTGCCGTTCGAAGATGTTCGGTTTGTCATTGTCAAAGCCGACGATGAAGCCGCCCATGACCTCGATCCCGGCTTTCTGGATGGTTCTGACGGCCGCGATCAGGTCGCGCTGGGTATTCTGGACCTTGGCGCATTCCGTCAGGCTGGCCTCCTCGGGTGTCTCGATGCCGACGAACACCTTCTTGAAGCCAGCCCGGGCCATGAGGTCGAGCAACTCGGGGTCGTCGGCCAGGTTGAGGGAGGCCTCGGTGGTGAAGGCGATGGCCGGATCGCGTCGCTCTCGCCAGGCGATCAACTCGCGGAGGAAGGCTTTCACCTTGGCCTTGTTGCCGATGAAGTTGTCGTCCACGATGAAGATCGAATCGTCCCAGCCGGCGTCGACCAGCGAGTCGAGCTCGCGGATCATCTGTTTGGTGCTCTTGACCCGGGGCACGCGCCCATTCATGACGATGATGTCGCAGAATTCGCAGTTGAACGGGCATCCGCGAGAGGATTGCAGGGGCATGAGGGCGTACTGACTCATGTTAATGAGGTCCCACCTGGGCACCGGCGTCAGGCTCAGGTCTGGCCGCTGCTCATGGCGGTAGTAGTGCTTCACTTGTCCGGCGACCATGTCCGCGATCAGGTTGGGCATGATGTTCTCGGCCTCGCCGAGCACGAAGTGCTGGACCTCGGGGAACTGGTCGTGTCCGGTCATGAAAAGCGGGCCGCCGGCGACCAGGGGCTTGCCCAAGGAGTTGGCCCGGGCGATGACCTGCCGGGCGGAATCCGCCTGCACGATCATGGCGGAGACGAAGACGTAGTCGGCCCAGGCCAGATCGGCATCCGTCAGCCGGGTGACGTTGAGGTCGATCAGCTTGAGGTTCCATTCGCGAGGCAGCATGGCGGCCACGGTCAGGAGCCCGAGCGGCGGGAAGGCCGCTTTCTTGGCGACGAACGGCAGAACGTGCTTGAAGCTCCAGAACGTATCCGGTGTGGCTGCGGAAACAAGTAGTATTTTCATCGTTTCCATACCCTGTCCCCCCTCGCTCGTCGGTTCCTGGTGCATCACTATAGGCTTCCCTGGGGCCTGATGCAATCTCCTGCCGGGCGACGGTGAGGGCGGACCGCTTTGGCGAGGTCTGGCGCCTTGGGCTGCGGCGAGCTCGGGGGGGGGCGGCGCTGCCGACCGGCTCACCCGCAAGCGAGCACGAACTGGTCGTGCAGATGGGCGTACTTGCCGTCCTGCTCCAGGAGTTCGGCGTGTGAACCCCGTTCGATAATCCGCCCGTTGTCGATGACCAGGATGCAGTCGGCTCGCTGGATGGTGCTCAGCCGGTGGGCGACGACAAAGGTGGTCCGGCCGCGCATCAGCTGTTCGAGCGAGTTCTGGATTTGCCGCTCGGTCGTGGTATCCACCGAACTGGTGGCTTCGTCGAGCATGAAGATCCGCGGGTTGGCCAGGAACGCCCGGGTGAAGCAGATGAGTTGCCGCTGGCCGATCGACATGTTGGCTCCGCGTTCGCCGACCTCGGTGGCGAAACCATCGAGGAGGCTCATGATCGCGTCGTAGGTGCCCAGTTTCCGGGCGGCCTCGAGGACGTCGGTGTCGGTGGCCGCCGGTCGGGCGTAGCGGATGTTGTCCATGACCGTGCCGGTGAACAGGTAGTTGGTCTGAAGGACCAGTCCCATCTGGCGATGCAGCGATTCGCTGGTGACCTGGCGGATGTCCTGTCGGTCCACCAGGATGGCTCCTTTCTGCGGGAGGTAGAACCTGGCGATCAAGGAGATGATGCTGCTCTTACCGCTGCCGGTTGCGCCCACCAAGGCGATCATCTGCCCCGGCTCCGCGATGAAGCTGATGTCATGCAGTACGGGCTTGTCCGGTCTGTAGCCGAAGGTGACGTCGTGGAATTCGACCTGTCCCTGGATCGGCGGCATGGGCCGAGCCCCGGTCAGATCGGTTACCTCGGGCTTGGTGTCCAGCAGGGTGAACACGCGTTCGCCGCCGGCCATGGCCATCATCAGCTGGTTGTAGAAGTTGCCGAAGTTGATGATTGGGGCCATGAACCAGTCCCAGTAGAGGAACGCTGTGACCACGCTGCCTACGCCGAAGCGCCTGTCGATGCGGTTGGTGGCCACGAGATAGCCGCCGTAGACCAGGATGATCATCCGGCCGATGAAACCGACGAAGCCGAGCAGCGGCTGGTAGACGCCGTTGACGCGGGAGGCTCTTACATTGTTCAGGGTGTTCGCGTCCTGGAGACGATCGAAGACGCCGAGGTTGAATGATTGCCGGTTGAATGCAGTCACGACCCGTACGCCGGTGATGTTCTCGGCCAAGTTGGTGGAGACGCGGGTGAAGCCTTCGCGGGCGATCTGGTACATGATCGCAGCCTTGCGGCGGTAGGCCCGGTTGAGAATGAACAGGACCGGGGCGAGCCACGCCACGGCCAGGAAGAGGCGCGGTTCGGTGGCGAGCAGCATGGTCGTGGCCACGCACATCATGATCGAGTTCTTCGCCACGCTGTCGATGCCCCAGACGTTCATCTCGCGCAGGCTGTTGATGTCGGTGGTGCTGCGGCTGATGAGCCGGCCGAGCTTGGTCCTGTCGTAGAAGCTCATCGAGAGCTCCTGCAGGTGGGCGAAGAGCCGTCGGCGGAGATCGAACTGCACCTTCTCGCCCGCGTGGGTCATGATCAGGATGGTCCAGCGGTGCAGCAACATGGCGACGGCCAGGACCGCGGCCCAGAGAAGGACGATCGCTCCGAGGTGGCGGATCGCAGCCGCCTCGGTGGGCATAGGGTTGAGCTGCCCGTTCGCGTAGTTGGTGGTCCAGTTGATGATCGCCCCGATGAAACGCGGCGACTGCATTTCGAGCAAGATCATGACCATGCCGAGGGTGATGCCCTTGACGTAGTGACGGCGGTAGGGCTTCATGCAGGATAGTAGCCGGCTGATCATCTGCCGATCGATAGGGCGATAGCGCGGCTCACCCTCCTCGTTGAGGACCTCGAGCTGCTCGGCCGTGGTGCGCCGCCGGAGCCTGCGGCGGACTGCGGCGGCGGCGGACCGAGCGGCCAACAGCATTTGCCGGAGGGGTTTGGCGCGCCGGGTTGTCTCCTCGAGGTCAGGCATCGGGTTCTCCCGCGATTTCCTCTTCCTGTCTGAGGCCTTTGCCGCGTCGCCGATCGAAGTCACGCATCCGTTTCATGTGGGACAGTGACACCTCATCGGAGTCGATGTCCACGTCACCGTGGAGCTGCAGGTTGACCACCTGTCGGTAGTGGCCTTCCTGGGCGAGCAGTTGCTCGTGGGTGCCCATCTGGGTGATGCGCCCTTCCTCGAGGATGATGACCAGATCGGCGTTTTTGACCGTACTGATCCGGTGAGCGATGACGAACGTGGTTTGGTGGGCGGGCCCCTTGCGCATCGCCTTGCGGATGCTCTCCTCGGTTTCGGGGTCGACCGCCGAGGTTGCGTCGTCGAGGATCAGGACGCGGGGGGTGGATAGAATGGCCCGGGCGATGGCCAGCCTCTGCCGCTGCCCGCCGGAGAGCGTGCCGCCGCGCTCGGTCAGCCGGGTCGCATAGCTCAGCGGGAGCGTCTCGATGAACTCGTGAGCTTGAGCGATCCGGGCCGCCTCGGTGATCATCTCGCCGCGGATCTCCGGACGGCCGTAGGCGATGTTGGCCTCGACGGTATCGCTGAACAGGAACGTCTCCTGAAACACGTAGCTGACCTGTGTTCGCAGGCTGTCGAGCGAGACCTCGCGGATGTCGGTCCCGTCGATCAGGATTCGGCCCTGCTGTGGGTCGTAGAACCTCGCGACGAGGCTGACCAACGTGGTCTTGCCCGCTCCGGTTGGTCCGACGATGGCCGCGACTTTGCCACCTGGAACCTCTAAAGTGATGTCGCGCAGGGCGGGCTTGGCCGGATCGTATCCGAAGGTCACGCTCTCGAACCGGACGGCACCCGGTCCGTCAGGCAGTGGCGGGGCGTCCCGGCGCTGCTTCACGGACGGCGCTGCGACCAGGACTTCGAAGAGCCGCCGGGCGGACACGATGGCGTTCTGGTACTGGTCATTGATCACCGCTACCTGCTGCAGCCGGCCCAGGATCGCGCCCATGGCGGCTCCGAGCATGAGCACGTCGCCGGCGGTCAGCCGGGCCTTGATGATGAGCACGCCGACCGCCAGAAAGAGCGTGAGATGCGAAGCGGTCGCGATACTCCGCATGACCGGTGCGAAGTTGGCGAAAAGGCGGATGCGATACATCACCTTGGCGAAGAAGCTGTCACAGCTCGCCCTGTACTTATCGACTTCCTGCTGCTGGGTAGCGAACGCCTTGACCACGTGGACGCCGGCGATGTTCTCGGTGATGATCGAGATGTTCCTGTCGCCTTCCTTCATGGTGGCCTTCAGTGCTGGCTGAGCGCGCTTGCTGAATTGCAGGATGTACCAGGTCCACAGCGGCAGGGGCACGAGTGACAGGGCCGCGACCCATGGAGAGCGGGATAGCAGCAGGATGAGGTATCCGCCCACGATGAGCACGATCTCGAGTGTGACCAGCACGGCGGAATTGACGAACGCCCGGACGTTCTGGAGATCGCTCAGTGCCCGGTTGATGAGTTCGCCGGTCGAGATCGCGTCGTGGAAGCCGAATCCCGCCCGCTGCAGCTTGTCGTACACCGCCTCCCGGATGTAGAAGACCATGTTCATGCTCAGCTTGGCGTTGGTGACCTCCTTGAGGTAGGCGAAGACGCCGAGGCCGAGGGTTGTCGCGGCGAGCAGCAACACGATGTGTCGCAGGGCGGTCGCCTCCTGAGTACCGCCCGTGATCCAGGCCACGACGCCGGTGTCGGCGTGAAGCTGACTGAAGTGGACTTCCTTGATCGAGTTGACCGCCCCGGCGGTGATCCGCACGGCGGTAACCTCCGCGGCCGTCCACAGCGACAGGTAAAGGCAGGCCAGAACCACGGTGGTTTTCACCGGCGACAAGAAGCCGAACATCCACCGCATCAGCTGGCGGTTGGTGATACCTTCGATGTCAGGGCACACTGAGCGGCTCGGGTGCAGGGTCGCGGGCCGACTCCGGCGACGGTCTCCTGCCCGTCTCTCGGTCGGCAGATTCCCCATAGGTTGAGTTACCTGTCCGTGGGCACTATAGCCCAAGACGGGCGGTTTTTCCACCCTCAGCCCTGGTGCCGGCCGACGAGGACACCCCTGACTTCAATCGATGATTCGTCCGTTGTGTTGCCCGACCAGGATCTGGCGGGTTTCCGATTCGATCTGCCTGAGTCGCTGAGGGTCGGCGGCCGAGAAGCACGAGCGTATCACGCCTTTTTCGTTTGTTGCGGCCCGCAGGTAGCCGCTGAACCAGCCGTTCTTCAGCTGAGTGCCTTCGCCGTTCGTGTGGACGCCATGATTGAGGACAATACCCTCGAGGTCGATGCCCTCGGCGGTGGTCGTGGCGCTGGCCGCTCCCTGTCCGGTGAAGTGGCGGATGACAGCGTTCAACGCTCGATCGCGGGTTTCGTCGCCCGTGAACTGGCAGTTGAACTCCCCGGTGGTCTGGACTTTCTCCTGCAGGGTCCAGAGCTTGTCGAGCAGGCTTGGATCCTGCCTGACCTGGCCGAGGAACAGCAGCGCGGTGAGGGCCGAGTTCTCGACCGCGACGACGTGCGGACCCATCGTGAGGTTGTGGTAGTAGTGCCCCGGTTCCTCGACGGCGATCATCGCCCCGTTCGCTCGCATGTAGTCTTTGATCTGCGAGTGCCCGTTGCGGTACAGGACCGGACGCACGTCAAGCTTGCCCCATTCCGCGAGGGCTAGCGGGTTGATCCTGGGATCGTGGAGCACGGCCGGTCGACCGAGCAATTCGCCGTCGAAGCCGCAGGCTCGAAGGATGGGGATGGCGACGAATCCAGCGCTCAGGATTCCCCGGTGATCGCCGAAGACAAGACGATCACCGTCGCCATCCGTTCCAATGACGACCTGGCAGCCCTTCTGCCCGGCCACCCGCACCGCCTGGTCCATCTTGCCCTGGCTGGTCGGGTTGGGCGAACCGGCCGGGAGACTGCCGTCCACCTCCAGGCGCAACGGCTCGATCTTGGCCCCCGCGAGCGTGATGGCCTCGGCCAGTTCCGGCCCAGCCGATCCGTGGAGGCCATCGAGGACGACGCAGAGGCCGGCGAGCTGACCAGCGTGCAGGTTCGCCTGCTTGATCGAGTAGTCGATGTAGTCGGGCGTGAGGTCGATGTCGGTGCGGCTGCCGCCCGGCGCGGCGGAGGCGTTCTGCTGGCTGTGATAGATCTCCCGGACGCGGCTAAGGCCACCCTTGGGACCACAGCCCAGTCCGATGGCCCGGACGACCGGCGCGGTGAACTTCACCCCGACGTACTCCTTGGGGTCGTGCGAGGCGGTGACGGTGACGCCCATGGTGTTGGGGTACTGCTGCGATACCTTGAGTGTCGTGAAGTAGCTGCACGGTGTGCTGATGGGATGCGGGCAGGAGAAGACCCTCAGGCCCATCCGTACCGCCGCCTCGATCGCCAGATCCTGGACGTGGGTGGCGGCCAGCCGTCCGTCGTGGGTGACGGTGACGGTGTCAACAGCCAGCTCACGGGCGAAGAGAAACGCGGCTTCGAAGAGTCGCCTGACGGCCGGGTCGCTGAACTCCTGGACCTGCCAGCGGGCGTCATCGACCTTGATTGGATCGGGTGGGGCCAATGCGTAACCTCCTGTCAACGCGGATAAAGCGGCATATCGTAGCGGGTTTCGCCTCACGATGCAAAGGGGGCGAGTCTCTGGCCAACCGGCCCCGAATCGTGGGGGGCGCTGCGTTTCCGGACATTTCCGTGCACCGCCGCCGTAGCGTCTCTCCTGGGACGGGTGTACGAGGCCCGAAGGAACCCGCTTCGATGAGCGAAAGGGGCCTCAAGGTGCTCGCACTCCATGGCCGGTCTGCTTGATGAGCCCTCTCGCGCAGTGATCGAGCAGCTCACGGGTCTGCGGGGCTGACTCGGACAGCAGTTCGATCCGCCCATACCTGGCGCCCGACCGTGTGGGGTCCTCGAGCAGGCCGGTCGCGGGGTAGACCGGCCCGCTGAAGACCGTGTTTCGTCCCTGCTCATCGGGCAGCACTGGATGTTCGACGCCCGCCCGGTCCCGCAGCGCGAGATGGTGTCGTCGGCAAGGTGCGGCACACGGGGTGCAGTCGTTTCCGCCGTTCAGTCGAGCCGCGAGCAGGCAATGAGCGGTGTGGAAGAGTGGCAGGTGGGTATAGAAGATCATCTCGAAGGGAACACCTGGTGAAGCCTTGATCAGCTGTGCGCGCCGAGTTTCATCCAGGTCACAGCTGGGTGTCAGGCGGGTCAGCCCGCTGCCCATCAGCGCGGACGCACTCAGCTCGTTGGTCACGTTCAGCCCGTAGTCGCCGACCAAAGGGATTTCTGGAGCGTGTTTCCGCAGCCAGCTCAGGGCCGCGAGGTTGCGGGTGAGAATGACGTTGGGCCGCTGCTGGGCGATCCGGGCAAGGGCGACTTCGTCACCGGGCTTGCAGATGACCGGCGTGGGGAGTCCGATCAGTGGGCGGGGTTGTTCAGCCCGAGCAGAGGTATCATGAAAGTGAGGAGCTTCCGGTCCGCGTGAGCCCTCGCAATAGATGACCGCGATGATGGACGGATGTTTCCTGGCCCACGCGAGCACGGCATCCATCTGTTCCTGCGTGCGAACGAGGACGCAGAGCTGAAGATCGTTCTCACTCCGGGGCCAGACGGATGGAGCGATCCGTTCCTCCCGCAGTATCGCCAGGGCATTCGGCTCCTCCACCCTATGGCGGCGCGCCGCCGACCGATTCTCCAGCATTGCCTGCACCGCTCGCCGTCGCAGGTCGTTCAACACACTCTTGGGGGCCAGGAACGGGAGCGAGTCTGTCGGCCCGGCGGCGTCCAGGAGCACCAGCTCGGCCAGTTCAAAGGGGGTATCGCCCAACCGGGCGAACTGGCCGTGCAGCAGGGCGGTCGTCATCGGGTGTCGCTGGGCGGCTTGTAGTGGCTGCGGGGTGACCGCCTCGGCCTCATGGCCGGCATTGTCGCGCATAAGAACCCGGAGCCAGTTGTCCGGCTCGATCCGGGCGGTGACGGTCAGGGGGATGCGTCGAGTCGGATAGTCGCGGCGGTAGCTGCTCTCCAGCCGCCGGCGAGTTCCCGGGTCGTCTGTTTTCCATACCGTGCTTCCAATGGCTACGGCCGCCGTGTTGACGTCATCCCGGCTGAAGCTGATCTCGACACGTCGAGCGCCGGCGGTGATGTGCGTGCCCCGGGTGGTGCCTTTCCGAGCCTGCACTGGTTGTACGGCGTATACCCGCCCACCTTGCTCGTCACGTTCAGGGTGGCCGTCGTCGAACACCACGCCATCGCCGGGTTTGAGTCGCTCCTCCGTCGCGGAAGCGCTTGCGTCGTATTCGACCAGCACGGCCCGTGGCGTCCTCCCGACGACCGTTCCGACGACCAGTCCCCGGTTCTTGGGCGATCGCCCATCGACCAGCTCTCGATGGCGGTTGCCGTCCAGGAAGCCGGGGGTGAATCCTCTCGAGAAGCTCTGGGCGAGGTCGGTCATCTGCTGTTCGCCGGGAACGAACGGGATTCCTTGTACCGCGGCATCGATGGCCTGGCGATACAGCCGGGTAGCGGCGGCCACGTACGGAGCGCTCTTGAGTCGTCCCTCGATCTTGAATGCGATGGCTCCGGCCTCGATCAGTCTGGGAATGTGATCGCACGCGCAAAGGTCCTTGGGGCTGAGTACGTAGGCTGGTTCGGCCGGGTCGGTGAGCTGGCCATCGACGACCAACTGGTAGGGCAGGCGGCACGCCTGAGCGCACACCCCGCGGTTCGCGCTCCGCCCGAAGAGCGATTTGCTGGCCAGGCACTGCCCGCTGAAGGAGATGCACAACGCCCCGTGGACGAAGACCTCGAGCTCGACCTGCGTCTCGCGGTGGATCTGCCCGATGTCCTCGACGGAAAGCTCGCGGGCGAGGATCACCCGATTCACGCCCATGGCCCGGAGGAACTCGATGCCGGCCGCGTGGGTCTGGGTGGCTTGGGTTGACGCGTGGATGGCCAGTGACGGGCACATTCTTCGAATCAACCGAATGATGCCGATATCCTGGACGATCACGGCATCCGTTCCGGCCTCGGCGATGCCCGCGATGAATGCGGCCGCCCGCTCCAGTTCTTCCGAGAAGATCAGCGTGTTAAAGGTGACGTATCCTCTCACGTTGCGGCGGTGGAGGAACGACATGGTTTCCGGCAGGTCGGCCAGGGTGAAGTTCTTCGCCCGGCGTCGGGCGTTGAAGTCCTCCAGGCCGAAGTAGACTGCGTCCGCACCGTTGGCCACGGCGGCGCGCAGGGACTCCGTGTTTCCGGCCGGAGCCAGCAGTTCGACTCGCGCTGTTCCATTCGGTGCCATTCGGCCGTCCTCGCGGGCATTCGCACAACCTGCATTATGTCTCTTTTCGATCGTGGCTCAACCCCAGGGTGATGAGGGTACACGGAGATTGTGTTGGCGTCGGGGCGGCTTGGTTGGCGCGGTGCGAAGGGTATACCTCGCGCTTGTCAGCCGCCACGCGGGTGATTGCACCGGCCGATCGTCGCCTTCGGTTTCACCTCTCACTTGCATCATTGCACTCTTGCCTGGTGATGCTAACATATTGGCCTTGAGGTGAAGATGTCGGCAGATGTTGAGCAGCAGGACTCGGCGATCGCCAGCGTCGGTCTGGTCGAGGTCATGGGCTTGTCGGCCAGTCTGGTCGTGGCCGACGTCATGGTCAAGGCGGCCAACGTCCGCCTTGCTGGCATCGAGGTCAACCACGCCGGCGGGATGGGTGTCAAGGTCACCGGGAGGGCCGCCGATGTACGGGCCTCGGTTCAGGCCGGCCGCGAGATTGCCGAGCAGATGCACGCGCTCCTCGGCGGTCGCGACTGGGCCAGCTACGCGGCGGGCGCCGACTTCCTGGTTCACTCCGCTCAGGAGTATAATACCCTCCTGGGGTTCTACGAGCACATGCTGCCGGGCGGGGCGGGGGCCTCTCCGGCGGCTGATTCACAAGGAGCTGCCATGGCTGCTCAAGATGCCATCGGATTCATCGAGACCCAGGGTCTAGTCGGTCTGCTCGAGGCGGCTGACACCATGTGCAAAGCCGCGGACGTCAAGATCATCGGCAAGGAGAAGATCGGTGCGGCGTACGTGACGGTCATGGTGACCGGCGACGTGGCGGCGGTGAAGGCAGCCGTTCAAGCCGGTGCTGCGGCGGTCGAACGCGTCGGCGGCAAGCTCATCCTCGGGCACGTTATCGCTCGTCCCCACGACGAGCTGGCGGCGCTGCTGCCGAAGTGACCGGGGAAGCGGTCAGCGGTCAAATCAGCTGGCAGGCGGACCCACCGGATGCGGCGGAACCGGGTGACCAACCTGTCTGTTGGCTTCCTTGGGCGCCGAGCTTGAACCTATCAAAAAGCTGGGCTCACGGCCGCTGACCGCCGATCGGGATAGCCGCGGATCGTTCTGCGACTGCACGCAGGGCAGCAGGGGTGGTGTTGCGGTCGCGAGGAGGGCTGCGGTCCACCAGCTCACGGCATCAAGCCTGCGACCGGCGAAGCTGGCACTCAGCCCTGCAATCGCCGAACCACTTCCTTGACGATCTGTTCCACCGCGGTGGAGGTGATTGGGCTGCGATTGGGGTCGCAACCGCCGGGAGGAGCGTCGGTGAAGCCGAAGCTGTTCAGAATGCACTGGATGGTGCGGGCCAGGGCGTTCAGGTCGAGTTGCTGGGCGGCGGAGAGCGGGTGGCGGCCCTGGCCCATGTGGAAGCCGCGCAGGCCGACGGCCTGGCGAACGCCCTCGGGGAAGTCGGCGCCGAAGACGATCAGCCGGATCAGGTCGAGGAGTTGGTACTGGATGGCCCGGGCTTCCTCGATCTTGTGCTGCGTGGCCAGGTGGTAGAGCTTCATGACCACTTCGGGCACCACGCCGCTGGTGGCGATGGTTCCTCCGTCGGCGCCCATGATCAGGGCGGGCAGGAGCATCTCCTCGCATCCGGTCAGGAAGACGAAGTCCGACCGGATTGGGCGGATGTCGTGCATCATGTTCAGGAAGCGGGGCAGGTCGCGGCTTGAGTCCTTGATACCCACAATCTGCGGGCACTCGCCGGCCAGACGCTGGATCGTCGGGTTGGCGATGTCGTTGGCGAACTGGGGAATGTTGTACAGGGTCAGCGGGATGGGGCTCTCGTGGGCGATCTCGGCGAAGTAGGCGTAGACCGCGTCCTGGCTGAGCTTGTAGTAGAACGGGGCGACGATGGCCACGGCGTCGCAACCGAGTTGGTGGTAGTAGGCGGCCGCCTCGAGGGTCATCTTCAGGTTGGCCTCGGCGGCACCGGCCAGGATCGCGGCCCGGCCGGCGGTCTGCTCGGCCACGATGCGGACAATAGTCTTACGTTCCTCGAAGCTGAACCGAGTGAACTCACCCGTGCTGCCGTTGGGGTACAGGCCGCTGATACCCTTGGCGATCAGCCAGTCGACCAGCCGGCGGAGTTCGGACTCGTTGATTCGGCCCTGGTCGTCCAAGGGGACCATGTGGGGGGTGAAGATGCCGCTCAACCTCTTCTGGGCCATGACTGCCTCGCTGTCGGTTATTCGTCCGTCATCGGTGGACGGTGGCGTCATTATCCTTGCCCGGGGTGGCTACCGCAATGGCGGTGGATGGAGAAGGGGTGGCGGGGCCTCCGGCGTTATCCCGGCGGACGCTGTGGGTGCTGGAATCGGCTCTTGAAGAAAGCACCCATGGAGTCCGGGAAGATCGCCCGCTTGGCCTTGGCCCAGGTCTTCTGGTCGCCGATGCTGTAGTACAGGTAGGTCTTCCCCTGGAACTCGACGATATCCGGGTCCGACGTATTGATGTCCTCGCCCGCCTCTGGCGTGATCAGCGGGTTGGTCGGGCTCATCTCCCAGTCCTTGAGGTCCTTCGAGCGTGCCAGGCAGGTCTCGAAGAACCATCTTGGCGTCCTGTGCTCCAGGTACATGAGGTAGAAGTACCCATCGACGAGCCGGAGGCACGGGCATGCGGCGTAGCGGTCCTTGCCGAACACGACCTCGGGTACCTTGGTCCAATCGCGCAGGTTCTTGGATCGCGCAAACTTGATGCTGAACGGTGTGAAACGCGAGTCATCCGTCTCATACGCCATCACGAAGCCGTTGTCCACCCGGCACACCGAGGAGTTGAACAGGTGCTCGTTCTCCTGCTGGATGGCGGCGTTCTGCTCCCATTTCTTCAGATCGCTCGACCAGAAGTGGGTGACGTCGTTCCATGACCCGTCCGTGCCGCGCCGGGCGGCGAAGACATGCACTACCCGGTCATGGACGATGACCGACGCCAGGCTGTAGCCCACGGCGAAGTGGGCCAGCCGCTCGCCGGTCTCGACGTCCTTGAGGGCCAGGGCGTGCTCCTCGGGTGCGCCGGTAGCAGGGCGGAGGCATTCCAGGAGCACCGACCGATCCTGCCAGATGATGGGCGCCACCTCGCATAGCTCGCCGAATGTTCTCTCGTCCTTGATTAGGGTGGGGTCGCCCAGCGGCCTCTCCGGCGGGGCGATCGACCGGAAGGTCTCGGTCGGCCAGAGCCCCAGCCGCTCGATGTTCGCCGGGAGCTTCTGCTGGAACTGCACGTAGGCCTTCGTGTTCTTGGCGGTGTAGGAGATCTCGCCCTTACCCGCCCCGAACGCCTTGTAGCCCATGAGCGTGCAGCCGTCGAGATCGACGTGGAGTTGTTTGCCGTCCAGCGGCGTATGGATGACGCCGGTCCCGGGCGTGCCTACCGGTTGGGAGTAGTTGAGCACGATCATCCGGCAGTTGGTGAACTTGACCCGCGTGTAGCGGTCAAAGCCGGGGTAGCCGCACTCCAATGCGTTGTCCGGCGAGACCAGCGTGCAATCCTCGAAGACCGCGTCAGGGCACTCGGGCATCTTCGTGTGCCCGGCCCGCACGTAGGCCGCCCCGGCGTCACCCCACCAGTCCATGCAGCAAAAGTACGACCGGCGGAAGAGTACGGGTTCGTTCGGCCGGCCGACGTGGGCCATCACGCACGCCCCGGAGAACCGCCCGATGCCCACGCAGTCGTCGACCATGGCGCTGAACTCGGTATTCGCCTGGCAGGTCATGTCCCAGCCGATGCCGCCTTCCGAGCCGGTGGCGTACAGGTGGCGGAACTCCCAGCGGTCCCAGATCACCCCGGAGAAGCTCGGATCGCACTTCCACGGTCCCCACCAGTCGATGCTCTTGAGTCCCTTCTCCGGCGGTCCACTCGGCAGGATGATGAAGCTCGGGTTGCCGGTCGCGCCCTTGGGGTCGGTACGGACCACGACGTCCGGACAGCCTGAATCGATCACCACCCAGCCGGTCGCCCCCGAGCCGAGCTTGCCGTCACAGTCGCCCACCAGCACGTTGTACGCCCCGGCCGCCCCCTTGTGGGCCGGGTACAGATTGGCTTCGACGTAGGTATCCGGCCGGACGATCACCTTGTGCCCGCCCTTGTCGTCGGGTACGGCTTGCAGCCCGGCCTGGATCGTTTGGAACGCCTTGGCCCAACTCGATCCGTCGGAGTTGTCGCCCAGCTTGGAGACGTGGATCGTCTTCGCGCCCCCGGCTGGTCGCGAAGCGGCCGTAGCCTTCGCCGACGGTGTTTCCGCCGCCGACGTCGGCCCGGCCAGGACAACCGACAGGGCAATCGGCAGGACGGCTGTCAGGAGCCACGTCATCCTGCGGCAGTCAGTTGGAAGTGATCGTTGATGGATCTTGTCTGAACACAGTCGAGCCATGGGTTCCTCCTATTTGTGGTCAATCCAGAGACGCCGACGACAGGTCACATCCGGGTGCTGTGCCGGGCGTTCGTTTCTTCTTCCGGCCCCACCGGCCATTTCCACTCCGATGCCTCCGCCGAATCGCCGGAACGTTCCTTCCTATGGCAGGATGGTTCGCGGCGTTCTGCCCGCGGAACGACTTGGATTCGTAGGGCTGTCCGATTGTCCCCTATCTTGTTCGCGATGGCCGGAATGGACCGACGACCAGAATCGCTATGCCGACCACGATGCCCACGATCATTGCTTGAATGGGAGGCTTCGCCCTGGTCTGATTGTCGAGGAGGATGAATCCGCCTACCAACATTGCGATCGGAGCTACGATAACCACGACCAGAGATAGGAGAACCAGTTCCACGTGCCGTCGCATGCGTCTGTCGCGAGGGGAATCGTCTTTGTAGAAGTAGGCGCTGATTTGTAGGCGTTTCTTCCGGCGGTGTAGACTGCCGCGGATGTAGAGTCCGAAAGACAGGACGGCAAGCGTCGTCATGAGGGCGAGTGGACTGCTTGTCAGAGCACGATGCCACGTTCCAGACATGAGCCAGCGAAGTAGGGACATCGCCCAGGGCTTCGTCCCGGATTGAGTACAGGAGATGAGGTACTCCATCCCATACAGCCATCCGAGCAGAAGCACGCCGCTGAGGAGCAAAAACCGCTTCGGCCACTTATTGATCTGCGGCCATTGCCGCCTGCCCTTGTCCTCCACGTACTGCACCACCAGCAATCGCCCCGGATCGAAGTGCTTGCCACACTCCGGGCATCGGTCGTCGGGCAGGCCGCGTAGCAGGTAGTTGCACCACGGGCAGTAGACGGGGAACTCGTCCTCTGGAAACAGACCGGGATCCACCCGGGCATCTTGGGGGAGATACATGGAACGGATCGCTCGGTTGAGGTCCACCCGCCAACCTGTTGGGCTCGTTCTTGGCATCGCTAGTGAGTCTATTATCGGTCTCTGGCTACTTCAAAGTTCAGTCTTGAAAAAGCCGAGTCACCTGCGGCTCATTTGACACATGGCCGATCACAACCTAGGGTGTCGCGGCGGGCAAGGCGTAAAGCCCCGCTGACAAGAAAGGAAGCCGCCAGGAATGGCCAGTATCTTCAATTACGATTGGTTCCACGGTGCCGCATTTGCCCAGCAGAAGCGGCAGGCCCGCGAGCGGGTCATGCTCAAGAAGTTTCCCCAGGTTGGTCCCGAGGCGGCCGGCAGCCATGCCGAGTATCAGAAGTTCCTCTCTGAGCTCGAAGCCCGGACGCTCATCTACCTCCGCGACGGTTTCAGTTATGAGCTGAAGGAGATAGTCGACGTCGGGGTGCACAACAATCTGCTGACCTTCGAGTGCGAGCCGGTCGACGAGCAATACAAGGTCGGGTCGTTCATCGTGACCATGCCGTTTGACGAGATCGTCCGGGTCGAAGTCTACGCCGTGCATCCTTCGGAGAAGCCCGAAAACGTGCCGCTGATCACCGGCTTCCGCACGAGCCCGGCCGACGCCATGCAGCCGCAGCGCGATGAGCCGAGGGACTGAGGGCGACGCCGCGGCGTCGCGAATGGAGAATGGAGAGTGGAGAATGGAGAAGGCCGGGGTCTCGTACCGGCGATGAGGTCGAGCCTTTCCCAGTTCTCCATTCTCAGTTCACCATTGCGCAGCGTCACAGCGCTGGTCTCTATTGTTCATATCCGAAAACTGCCAACTCCCCGAGCTGGAAGAAATGCAGCCCTTCGACGGCTCGCAGCCTCGTGGCCTGGACCTTGACGTACCGGGCGAAGGCTCCGTTGAGAGGGAACACTTGCGGCGTGGCGTCCTCGGGCGCAGGGTAGCCCTTCTTCTCAATCACGGTCTGCCAGGTCTTGCCGTCTTCGCTAACCTGGATAGTGAAGTCCTCTGGGAAACCTTGTCCGGTGTAGGGGACGTCGTCCCGCGGGTGCAGAACCACCCGGTCGATAGCTGCCCGACGCCGCAGCTTGACGGCTGCGTATTCGGGTTCCTCGCTGTGATCGGCGAACGCGGCTCCCCGCTGCGAACTCCAGCCGCTCCTGCACTCTCCGTCGACCAACCTGCTTTGCGTCCAGTTCCCGGCTTCGATTGAAGATGACACGGTCGTCGGCCGCCCGCACGCCAGGCTGTACTCGGCATCCGCCAGATTGCCCTCCATATGTACGGTCACCGGTCCGAGCAGCCCGGACGGCATCAGCGGGTGCTCCGCCGGGTGTGACACGTTGGTTTTGCAGAACCGTTTTTCCGCCGGCAATCGGGCGTCTCCCACCATCCGATTGACCCACGTATTGACCACATCGATCTCCAAGGCGTTTCCTTTCGCCTTCACCACGTCGGTGATCTCCACTCGCCAAGGAGCCGTCCACACCACGCCGAGGTCCTTGCCATTGAGCCGCACGCGAGCCAGATAGTTGACCGTGCCCAGATCGAGGAACCGCCGGGTCTTGCCCTGGTCAGCCGCCTGCGGCAGGTCAAATGTCTTCCGGTATGTGGCCGTTCCGCTGTAATACTTGATGCCCTCTTCCGGCCGCTGCGTCCAGTCCTCGAGCTTCTCGAAAACCGTCTTCTCCGGTCCGCCCCACGCCGGATCGAACCCGACCGTCCACGACCCGGCAAGCTCTCTCTCGCGCTCCGTTGAAACGAAGCTGTGTTCCACGACGTCGTGGGAAGCTCGCGGTAGCGGCTTCCGGAAGACGACGAAGAAGCTCTGGTACGGCTCGAATCGCAGGCTCAGCCGCGTGCGGTCATCGTCGGTCTGGATCTGTTGGGGCAGGTCCCCCAGGCGACCCGCGACCGGATCCCACAATTCAGGTTGACGCCCATGCACGCGAAAGCGGCACTCCACTTTCTGCGGCGCGTTGATTTGGCTGGACACGAAATAGATGTCCGCGTCGCCAATCACCCGATGGATGAACTCAAAGCTCTCATTGTCACCGGCGATCTCGAAATCCTGAAGGGCGCCGATATTCGCCAGCACGTCGGCCAGAGTCTCGCCCCATACCAGTCGTCCCTTGCCGATCTGGTGGCGGCCGCGATCGCCCGGCGCCGTTCCCCACATTTCATCGGCCAGGGTTTTCAGCTCCTGGTCACACTTCGGCCAATCGCTCAATCCGGGGGCGTGCGCGGGCCTGTCTCCCAATACCGTAGCCCCTGACTCGATCAGCTCCCGGATTTTGCGAAGCACGCCCGGCGACAGGGTGCGTTGTGTGGGCAGCACCAGCAACCGGTAGCTGACGCCGTCCGGCAGAGCCAACCGTCCATCCGCGACCTTCATTCGGTTCAACAGCACGTCGGCATTGACGCAGTCGTAGTTATACCCGTCCGGCAAAGCGGGCTTGAGGTACTTCTTGCCCGGCACGTACTTGGCCGCCCCTTCCCCGTAGAAGTACGCAACGTCCGCGTGAAATCGTCCGCTCTGGAGCAGGTGCTGGCAACGGGTCAGGTAGTTCAGCCAGGGGGCGGCCATCTCCCACCAGGTCACGTGCCGGTCGATGTGGGTTCCCGCGCCGTACTGGTACCCCGGTCGGTCTTCGTTGGGCTGATGGGTGTACTGATGAAATACCATCCGGTTGAGCCCGTCGCAGAATGCCCGGTCGCCCAGGGGTTTGAGGGTGGCCGGATACTCCGGGAAATGCTGCCAGGATGTGAACGACTCGGCTTGCACGATTCGGCGGCCATACACGTGGGCCGGCGAGGCGACCGAGCGGATCACGTTACAGAACGGCTCGAACTGCGACATGATGTCGGTTCCCCACCAGAACTCCCCCATGGTCACGTCGCACTGGGCGGCTACCCGAAGGCCTTCGAACTGAGGGTGCGGGTACGTTCCATAGCCGGTCTCGCACTGAATGCCAACCCCCCGGGCATGGGCCAACTCCGCGAATCGACCGAAGAACCGTTCGGCCATCAAGTCGGCGATGGTCATACGCACGTCCCAGAGGAATCGATTGGTCTTCTCACGTCCGTCGACGATTCGCCGAGCCAGGGCCGGCAGAAACGGGGTGAGGTCGTATCCCCGCCGGGTGCGGAATTCCTCGCGGAATGAAGCCGACCAGGTCGGCTGTTGCCCGCGGACGTCCGCGCCCAGCTCGTAGCTGTCGATGTGTAGTCTCTTCAGCGTCTTGCCTGCTTGATCGCCCGCGGCTTCCAGCAGGGGGGTCGCGCAGTGCTTGAAATGGGTCTCGATGCCCTTGGCGTCGAGCATGTCGGCTTCGTAGCCGATGACGGTCGATGAACAGCGGGTACGCTGGCCTTCAAGCGTGTATCCGAAGCGCAGGATCGACCAGCGGCCCTTGGGGACCTCCCACTGCAGGTGGCCGTCCTGGCCCAGGCTGGAAGTCAGATCGACGACCTCACTGCTGAGACAATCGCGGGTGCCGTCGTCGGTGTATTCCTCCTCGATTACGGCCGGCCCTTCCCTGGGCCAGTCCCAGAAGCTCCGGTTGCCCGACTTGAACCACCACCACTTGATTCCCCGTCCCAGGCTCGGCTCGTCGCCTTGACGCAACAGCCACATCTCCGCAACGCGAAGGTCCCTGGTGTGCGACGATTTCACCAGCAAGCGAAAGACCTTCGACTCTGTCTCGGTGAGCTCGAACTGCTGAGAGAACCCTGCTCTCTGCTCAAACGACAGGACCGTCGTGTAAGCTTTTCCGTCTTCTGAAATCTGCAACTCGCATTCGCGAGGTCCGTCACTCCTGTCGCCGGCGACGAAAACGGCCGAGGCCAGGAGCGGTTCCGAGTAAGTGTATTCAATCCAGGCTGGCCTGCCGGGCGCAGGAGCCGCCGCCGCCTGCCACCACGTGTTCCGGTCGCCGTCGGCCGCATCCTCCGGGGGCCAATTCCACTCGTCGCAGTAGCCGGCGGCCGAAGAGCTGGCCCGGATCGACGCCGGCTGCACCGGCCGGGTCGTCCGCTCCCGGATGGCGACGACCGCCACTTCGCGGTAGAAGCCATCCACAGTAGCCGGGTGGGGCAGGGACAGCGGCGCCCCTCGCGGCCCGTCTACCTGGTACTCTGACCACACCAGCTTCTTGTTGGCCGCCTCGGGCGGTATCCACGGTCCGCCGGCATCCCAGCCGTCGCAGAGGTTGACGCTGACCTCCATGCTTAGTCGCGAAGCTTCCTGCAGCGTGAATCTGTACAGCTCCAGCCATTCCGGGCCGAGAAACCTGGGGCCGCGCGGTGTTGCCCCTTCGCCCGCGTTGAAGATGAGAACACCTTGGATGCCCTGGCGTTTCATTGCTTCGAGATCGCGGGTGATTCCCTCTCGACTGACGTTGCTGTTGAGCCACCACCAGAAGACCCAGGGCCGGGCGGCGGCCGGGGGGGAGCGGAAGGCCTGTTCGAGGTCGGTTTCGGCAGCGGAGGCGGCCATGACCGCGAGGCCCGATGTCAGCGAACAGATCGCCAGGAACCTCTGGAGAGTCATCATCGTTTCACCTTGGGTTGGAGTCTGCCGTCGGGCGCCCGGACGCACGCTTCGTATCGCCACCGTACGAAAGTGCTCCATCGGGCGTCAAGCGTCCTATCGCGCCCTGGCGGGATCCGCATTCCATGCGGTGACATGCGGTACACCGATGGCCGGAGTGTGGCCGTCGACGTTGGCCATCAGCTCGGCGCCGATGATCCGGGTCTCGCCGGGATTCAGCCAAAGGTGTCCGTCGGAAACGCGAAGCGAATCGGAGGCTTCGGGGGCGATTGCCTGGACGCCGACGGCCGGAGTCTGGCCGGTGTTGGTCATGGTCACTCGGCCGCGCTGGTGTTCCGCCCTGAGTGTTGTTCGGGGCAGCTGAAACAGGCACCCGGGCCTGCAACGGAAGTTGAACCAGTACCAAGTTCGGTCGAGCAGTTTGCCCTCGCGTCGCAGATCCAGGACCAGCAGGAGCGGTGCGGCATCCCTATCCGGAATCGGCAGGGCGAGTTCACCGAGATCCTGGACCCGCTCGGGTTTGCCCCTGGGCAGCAGCTGATGCGCGGCCACTTCCTTGAGCAGCCCGTTGAACAATCGCACGGTGATCTCCGAGTTTGCCGCTAATTGCTCGGTGTCGTCCAGGAGCATCGCCCGGATCTTCAACGGCTTGCCCGGCTCGGCGTCCAGGCTCTCGAACAGCGCGCAGACGTGCAGCGGGGCGAAGGCATTTCGCACGAAATCGTGGGCGATCTTGGGTACGCCGTAGTAGTCAACGGTGGCCCACGAGCAGCCGGGGTACACGTCGGTCAGTTTGTAGAAGATCATGGCCGTCGCCTGCGGCCAGTTGCAGCGCATCCGTTCGAGGACCAGGCGAAGTCCCAGGGCCTGGGCGAGTTGAGCGCCGCGGGTGAAGCCGGCCAGATCGGCGCAGGGGTCGAGTTCTTTGGCGTGCCGGTTGAGAAAGTCCATGTTCTCGCGGGTAAAGGTCGGGGTGTGATGAATGAAGGTGCCGTTGTCCGGCGGCGGCCAGACCTGGCGTTCCGGTTCGGGCAGGAACCGCAGCGTGCTCTCGACGGCACAGGGCGAGGCCAGACCGGTCTCGCCGATGGCGATGGGGCCGTTCTTGTAGGGTACGAGGGTAAGATAGTGCTCGAACGGCTGGCGGCCCCAGTAGACGCCGTAGTCGTGAAGGCTCCCCCCGTAGGGATCGGTGCGGTGGTACGGGCGCGTGCCATCCAGTTCGAGGCAACGCCGACCGAGCAGTTCGATGAGCGGGCCCTGGCCCTGGTGCTCATTGCCTCCGCACCACATGGCCAGCGATGGGTGATTACGGATCCGCACGATGTTGCGGTGCGCGATCTCGTCGCTGACTGACAAGCGGAGATTGTCGAAGACCTGCCAGGTGAGCGGGAACTCCTGCATGACCATGATGCCCATTTCATCGCAGAGGTTGTAGAAGGTATCGGTCTCGAGCAGTCCGCCGCCCCAGCTTCGCATGATCTGGATATGCTCGTCCTTGGCCAAGGTCAGGAACCGGCGGTATCGATCCGGGGTGAGTCGTAGAAATGCATCGAGCGTGCACCAGTTGCAGCCCTTCATGAAGGTCGGACGGCCGTTGATGACGAACGTCCAGTTGTATTGGTGGGGGGCGGGCCCGCCGGGCGTGGGGGCCATGCGGATGGTACGGACGCCGAATCGGGTCCCCGTACCGTCGATCACTCGCTCGCCATCGCGAATGACCAGGTCGAGCCGATACAGGTTTGGCTCGCCGAGGTCTACCGGCCACCACAGGCGCGGCTCGGGCAGGGTCAATCGCCAGTGACGCACGGCGTGCGGGGCGCGCGATTCGATTGGCACCTTGAACCGGTACGCCTTGCCCTGGAAGTTGGCCGGACGAATGAGACCCTCCATCGAGACCCTGAAACCACTTTCGGGGCCATCGAGTTCGGTAGCCAGATTGATGAGGCCCTTCTGGGCATCAGCAGCGGCCACGAACAGATCGTGGATCTTGATCTCCGGCTCGAGTTCCAGCCGCACCGATTGCCAGATGCCGATCGGTGGGCAGGCCACGTAGTGCCAGCCGTAGACGCAGTTGGTCTTGAAGACCTGTTTCCAGTCCGGCGGCAGAGGATCGAGTCGGACGACCAGGACGTTGTGCTCGCGGAGCAGGCTGGTGACGTCGTACTCCGGCCCGCCGAACGGCCCCTCGTGCTCGCCAAGCCGGTGCCCGTTGAGCCAGAACGTGGCACTGTAGTCCACGCCGTCGAAGATCAGCCGCACCTGGCCGGTGCCCGGCCGATCGAAGCCCTTGCGGAACCACCATTCCTTGGCTGCAACCTCCTGTCGGGCGATCTGGTCGTTGAAGCCGACGGCGGGGTCGGGGATCTTGCCTGCGGTGAAGAGCCCGGTCTGGACGCTGCAAGGGATGTTTATGCCGATGGCCGCATGCCAGCCTCGGCCCTGCTCTACCTGCACCATCGAACGCGGGTCGGCCGCACCCGTGGGCACGCCCATCATCTCCCAGGTGCCGTCCAGCGAGATCGTCTTTCGGACGAAGGGCTGGGCGGGGGCGGGCGGATCGTCGAGCGACAGCGTGATCTCGATCGGCCTCGATTCAAAGGGAGAACGACCGGGGGCGAAGCTCCGCCGATCGAGGTCGTCCAACGACTTGCCGGCGAGCCCTTCGGCGGCCATCAGGCCGCGCATGTCCGTCGCCTTGAGTCTGCCGCCTTTGGCCGCCCGAAGGGTTGAAACGGCGGCCGACATCAGGTAGTCGCGCACGCCTTGGGCCATGGTGCCTTCCGGGCCGCCGAGCCAGTTGAGCAGCCACCCCTTGCCGAACGGAATCGCACTCAGGCAGGGCAAATAGTCGGCACTCCAGACCAGCACCGCTTGTTCCTTGCAGTCGATCGACCGGACCGGCCTGGCGTCCAGACCGGCCGGATCGGGCAGGCTGATCGCTTGCCCTTGACGGGTCAAGGCGAGCGGACCGCGCCCGGCGGCCGCCGAACCGCGAAGGTCAAAGAAGTCGTTCCAGTGGCCGGATTCGAGTCTGCCCGTCTCGAGGTCCTTGCTTGACCAGTGCGGGATGCCGATGGGCATGACATACACCCCGCCGCCGCGAACGTACTCGACCAGGGCCTTGGCCACCGGCCCGCCCCACGCTCCGCGTTCGGGGTAGGTGTGATCGGTACTGATCAGGATTGCATCGAACCGGGAGAAGCCTTCGAGAGTCAGATCCTCGCTTCTCAAGAGCGTGGGCCTGGCACCCCGGTCCTCCAGGAGAGGGAGCACCTGGCTACCGCGCCACAAGTCCTTGTGCTGACTGACCCACTGCGAGTAGTCGACGAGATCGTCAGCGATCACCCCAATGGTGGGATGGACGTCGTTGCCGGCCGCCAGGCACAGGGCGAGCATGAGGGTAAGCATGTCGATCAACTCCACACGAAAGCAGCAGTGACTAGGCGAAGAAGTGTTCGCCGACAGGATTGTAGGGGCAGTCATTGCCCTGCGAAAGTGGCCGAACCGCTTGATGGCCCAGCCCGCATTCAGTCTGCGCAGTGGGGATCGGCGGCGATTCCCGGTCCGCTGAGACACCGCTGGAAGAGTCCGAAGTCGGACTGATCGACATCTCGATCGCCGTCGAGGTCGGCTTCCTGGCAGGCCGGATCGGTCTGGGCGATGGTCGGTCCGAGGCGGCAGTCGATCAGCGGGGCCAGGTCGTCGCGGTCCACGCTGCAATCGTGGTTGAAGTCGGTCGAAGTGTGCCCGGGCACGTCGAGACTCACGCCGTCGAACCACAGGGTGAAACCGCCGCCCCAGGTATCCGCGTGGATCTCCAGGTACTGGATTCGGCTCAGATCGGGTGTGCCGACCACGGTTCGCCGCCAGCCGTCGCCTTCCGTGTCCGTGGGGTCGAGGGGGATCTCCCAATACTGCCAGCGGTTGTAGGCCTCATTGAGAAGATCGGTGCAGCCGTACCAGCGATAGTAGCGGTATTCGAAGTAGTTGTTGTCCGCGTCCTTGAGCCGGATCCACGGGCTGCACTCCTGGAAAGAGAAGTTCGGGTTCTCGGCGTAGACGTGCATCCGCAACGTATGAGCGCAGGAGAGATCCCACATCGCGGTGACTGATCGCGGGTAGCGGAGATAGGTGTCGTACCCGCCGTCGGTCACGAACTTGACCGAGCCGGCTCCGACCACGCGGCGGACGGTGTCGTCCTCCACGTAAGTGTTGACACTGTCCGACCCCTGAGCCCATGCCGCCCAGTCGGTGGCGTTCAGCTCGGTCATGTCCGCCGGGGCGACGGTCTGTCGTTTGCCGCCGAGGCCGAGTCTCCGCTCGAAGACGGCCGTCTGGGACTGGCCCTCCCAATAGGCGATGTTGACCTCCGGGGTGTCGAGCCAGGCGTAGTCCACACCGCCTTCGTACTCTACGCGGAAGTGGAGGAGGGCGTTTTCGGCCACGACTGACAAGTAACCGAAGGGGTTGTCGTGCAGTGTGTCACCGTTGTAGGCCGGCGGGACGAGATTGGGATCGATGGGCACGTTGGGCAGTATCCATTCGCCGTTGGCATCGGTGACGCCCTGGGCTTTGATCTGCTTGGTGATGTATTGGCCGACATCGGTGCGGTTGACCTTCTGGTACATCTTGACTGTCGCGCCGGGCAACGGCCGGCCGTCGAAACCGAGGACTCGGAGCCGGATTTCGCCCGGCATGTCGTACATGTACTGCCCGTAGTAGCCGTGGGCCTTGTCCAGCCAGTGGGTCATGGCCATGGCGCTGTGCTTGCTGAGGAAGGGCGAGCAGCCGTGCATCAGGCCGGCGACCGCACTGTAGCCTTGGCCGGATACCTGGTTCCGCTCCGGGGGAAGATCGATCTGGTACAGATCGACCAGGCCGAGCTGGTGGCCCATCTCATGCAGCAGGCCGTAGTCAATGTCGACGGCGGGGTGGTAGTAACCCGATCCGCGCGGATGACTGTCGGTGACGTAGTATCGGAACGGGAAGATGGCAAAGAAGATTCGGCGGTCGTCCGGGTCGAGATCGGAGTCATTGAGCATCTCGAGCACGTCGTAATGAACGCGCTTCGGGCAGCCCGCTTCGGCGAACATCTCGTTGAACCGCTCCATGTGCCGGTTGAGCCAATCGAAGAGATCATCGGTGGCCGCCTGAGGGTAGTCGGCCGTGTCTTCGCGGAACTGCTCGACGAAATCGACGTCAGCGTAGGTCAGGAACGCGACCGACTTGCTGCCGATGGTGAGGCTGTCGTTGGCCGGCCGGGCGTCGGACACGTGGATGGCGAACCGGATGTCGTGCGCCTGGCCGTCCCATGGGCGAGTGATTGCGAAGGTGGTCAGATCGGCGTGTCTGAGGGTGATGTTCCTGGAGGGTGCATCGACCGAAACGCCGTCAACGAGCCACTGACCCGTCAGTGTGCCGCTCCATTGATTGGTGCCGCGGTTGCGAATGGTAGCGGTATAGGTGACCGGATCGCCGATCTCGGGCCAGCGCTGCGTGTCCGCGGTCTGGCCATCCTTGAGTCGATCGGCGGCCCCTGACCAGTACGGGCCGAAACCGCTGGGCTCGGTCACGGGCCAGTTGGTGTAGCCCGGCCAGTATCTCGGGTACTGCGGTGTCCGGGTGATGGTTACGACTTGCAGGTCGGTTTCGTCGCGAGGCGTGCGCGGACCCGTGGCCTTGACGTCGTTGAACTCGCCGCCGGCGGTGGTCACCGAGGTCACCGCGTAGTAGTAGCCCGTGCCATTGAGCGCGGTCATGTCGGTGTGGCTGCTGGTGGTGCGGCCGTCTACCGTGGTGATCGGCGTCCGGCCCTCGATCGATGTGAACGGGGCGGTATCGCGATAGATAGCGTAGTGGTCGAAGTAACCGTTGGGATCGTCGACCGGTTTCCAGGACAGCGCCACCGCGTGGTTCAGAGCGACAACCTGCTGGCCGGCGGGTGGGGGCAGCTTTGGTGCGGGCGGGTTGCCGGTGACGTCGAGGGCCGCGTAGAGGTTCTCGATCTGCTGATTGGGGATTTCACCGTCGCCGTTGCTGGCCGTCCAGATCGTCCGCATCGGCAGGTAGAGTTTGCCGTCTGGCGATGCGGTGGCGCTGGCTCGGGCGTTGCCGTCATCGGCCACGGTCAGCGTGTCCAGGAGTGTTCCCTGCGTGCCCTCGTCGAGGATGGCGTAGTAGGATCTGCCGTAGTTGTTGCCGACGATGACCACGCCGTTCTGGGTCACAATGGGGCAGGACGAGTGGTCTTCCCAGCCCGTGGCCTGTGTGGGATAGGACCACTTCAATGAGCCGGTTGCTGTGTGGATCGCGTAGAGCCGGCCGTCGCCCTGGTTGCTGTTGGTCTGGAAGTAGAAAGTATGGCCGTCGTGGCTGAGGCAGCCGGCGGAGGCCGCTCGCTGAGGGTTGTTCTCCGAGTCGATGTACTGGTAGACCTGACTGACCGGCAGCCCCCACAAGGGGCTACCGTTCTTGTCCAGGCCGGCGACCGAGACGCTGCTGTCGCCGCAGGCGACGTAGATGTTGCCGTTGGCCGGGTCGATAGTCACGGGGGCATCGACCGTTCGGCCCGTGGAGGTGGCCCACAGGTCTGCGCCGCTGGTGCCGTCGTAGGCCTTGATCTGCCCGTATCGAGCGCCGATGACCACCCACAGCTGGTTACCGTCGTCGTAGAGCGACGGGTCGCTCAAGCCGCAGTCGGCCCAGCTGGCTGCCGACCAGACGGTGCTGATGGCCGAGCCGTCGTCATGCCCGGCGTAGGGGCGATCGACCCAGGAGTGCAAGAAGATCCGGCCGTCGGGGGCGATAGTGGGGGAGAGCATGCTGAGCTGTCCCGGATGGGGATCGTGGCCGTTGTGCCAGTAGCCGGCCGCCGGTCCTGCGATGGGAGAGAAGGCCATGAGCGGGTGGCCTTGAGGGAAGTCGCCACCATCGGTGGCGTCGTTGACCACGTAGATGGTCCCGCCGTCGTTGGAGAAGGCGGGCGTGATGACCCCGATAGTCTCGCCGCCGGAGGGATTGGCCGCCCAGAAGAACTGGCCGGTGTGCCGGTCCATGCCCTGCACGCCTTTGGGCCAATGGTAGCCGGCGACGACGATGTCCGCCCCCTTCGGGCCCGCTCCATCGAAGAAGGACATAGAGGTGGAGCTGAGCGGTCCATGGGCGCGGGTCTGCCAGAGGATGGCATCGAAGAAAGTGCTGTTCAGCCGTTCGGTGGGCACGGTGTAGTCCGCCCGGCCGGTGTGCTGCATGTCGCGCTGCTTCATCTGCCAGGTTGAGCTCAAGGCCGTCGATGGCCAGAGGACGGTGAGGCTGAGAACGGCGGCGACGGATCCGGAATGTCCTCTTTCGAGCATGCGCTTCTCTCCCACCATACTGCCAGGGGCAGAGTCATCCTTCGTGAAGCCTTGGCGTTGTTTGAGCCTGTCTCCGCAGACCCTGTCAAGCAGGTATCCCACTTGAACCATCACCGGCGAGGCGACGGCGCAACTCCTTCCGAGACAGTTCCAGTATATCCGAGTTGGCCGGTGGTTTCTATCCCACGGCCAGGCCCCCGGTGGCCGTCTCTCGGTACTTGTCCTGCAGGTCCATGCCGGTCTGCTTCATGACCCGCAGGGCCCGGTCGAGACTGACGACATGGGTGCCGTCGGAGGCCAGAGCCATGGCCGCGGCGTTGAGGGCCTTGATCGCTCCCATAGCGTTACGTTCGATGCAGGGAATCTGGACCAGGCCGCGGACCGGGTCACAGGTCAGGCCGAGGTGGTGTTCGATGGCGATCTCCGCGGCGTCCTCCATCTGGCGAACGTGCCCGCCGAGCATGCCCGTCGCAGCGGCGGCGGCCATGGCCGCGCTCACCCCGATCTCGCCCTGGCAGCCGACCTCCGCCCCGCTGATTGACGCTCCGCATTTGACGATCGCGGCCATCACGCCGGCGATGAGCAGACCATTTTGGATCTCGGTGATGCCCAGATCGCGCTCGTAACAGACCTCGCGGAGTACCGCGGGCAGCACGCCGGCTGATCCGTTGGTCGGCGCGGTGACCACCCGCCCCCCGCATGCGTTCTGCTCCGCGACGGCCATGGCAAAAGCGCTGGTTCGGAGATCGGCGTGCCTTTCGAGGGGCAACCGGTCGGAACGGCTTTGCCGGTACAGCCGCGGTGCTCGCCGCTCGACGTCGAGCCCGCCGGGCAGCACGCCCTCGGTGGTGAGTCCCTCATCCATCGACACGTTCATGATTTCCCAGATTCTCGTGAGACGAGCGCGGATCTGCTCTTCGTTAAGGCCCCGGGCGGATTCGTTGGCCAGGGCCACTCTGACCGGATTGATCCCGTGGATCGCGCACACCCCAACCAACTCGGTCGCGCTGTCGAAAGGGTAGGGCACGGTCTCTGCCGTTGGAAGGCTCGGCGTCTCCACGTCGTCATACTCGACAAAGCCGCCGCCGACCGATCGGGCGGTCACGACCAGCCGGGGGATTCCGTTCTGATCGGCCGTGAAGCACAGCGTGTTGGGGTGGGCCAGCCGTCTTTCGCTCGGCGGAGACTTGCTCCAGAGGATGTCCCGGCCGGGATCGAAGCCAACCCGGAGACCCTCGATGTCGAATCCGCCCTGCTCGTGGATCCCGGCTGCGGCCCGCCAGATCTGCTCCGTCGGCGACTCCGCCGAGTCAAGCCCCAGCAGGCCCGCGCAGATCGCGTCGTTCGTGCGGTGTCCCCTGCCCGTGGCCGCCAGACTGCCGAACAACTCGACCCGCAGATGGCACTCGCCCGATGGGATCGCGGCGGCCAGCGATCGGCGGAATCGCCGGGCCGCGACCATCGGTCCCACGGTGTGAGAACTGGACGGACCGATGCCGATCTTGAAGATGTCGAACACGCTGATCAACGAGGCCTGCATGAGTGCTCCTGCCTGCGAATCCCGGCGGCGATAGCGTCAACCGCTCCCCGCGAAGAACGCCCTCGTGTGTTCACGACCACCACAAACTCCACATTGTGCGATCTCTTCGACATCCGCGGCGTGCTGACCCGGTACCGTTTGTACGTCTCGGCGAAGACCTGCAGCGTGCCTCGCTCCGCCAGGGCGGTCAGCATCTCCTCCAGCGGCATGTTACCATCCGTGCTGTAGCTGACCAGCAGCCAAAGTGCGTCCAGGTCTGCCACCAATTGCCGAAAAGCGGGCAAGGCCTCGTTGGCCGAGTTGTAGGCCGAGCGGCGCTGATCGCGCCAGTCCCTGCGAATCGCGGACTTGTTGCGTATCCGTCCACCGTCCAGGATCCCCGGTTTGAGCCGCGGCTTGTCCCACAGGGCGACTGTGGTCAGCACGTGGTAGTTGCTGCCGTAGGGATGTTGATTGTACGGCGGGTCGATATAGGCGATGTCCGGCCGCCGTCCAATGACCTCGGCGAGCCGGCCGGCCAGTGTCTGGGCGTTTTCGCGGAGGGCGAGGTTCTCCTGCCCGTTGTCGAATAGCACCGGAGGTTCAATTGCCAGTGTGCCGCGGATTCGATACAGGGCGGTAGCCGTCTTGCCGCCCCAGCCGTGGTGAAAGCCCTTGAAGACGCCGCTGGTATTGCTCGCGTAGCTGACCGCGTAGATGAGCGCCGCCAGGACGTAGGCTCGCTCATCCGGCGTGATGAGCCCCTCCGCTTCCCAGGTCGCGACCTGTTCGCGAATGGCGTCGATCCGCTCGCCGTTGGCCCGGGTGAAGAACATGCGTTCCCGGAGCGGATCGGGCTTGTCGTCGTCCCGGGGGCAGAGGTGGGTGGCAACGTAGTCGTGCAGCGGCGGCAGAGCGTTGAGGTCCGCAAATACCCGTTCTGGCCCGCCAAGGCGGCGGAAACGGGGGGGGCGGTTGAGCGCCACCGTCCCGCGGGCGATCTCGTAGGCATAGGGTTCCCAGTCGTTGGCCACGACGCGGAAACCCGCTTTCTTGGCGAACCGCGAGACCACCGTACTTCCGGCGAACAGGTCGACGAAGGTCCCGCCGCGGCAGCCGGCGGCCTCGATCCCCCGCTGGATCAGGTGCAGGAGTTTTCGCTTATTGCCGATGTAAGGGATGAGCTGAGCGAACACGTACTCGCGAGTTCGCACCGCGGAATGGCGGCGCGGATGATGGATGCGCGAAGAAGATCTCAGGTCACTGCCAGCCGCGCCGGACCGCATCGAGGCGACCTCCCACGAGTTACTCCGCTCAACATGATGACAGGAACCTCGGATGCAAGCAACGTCAACTTGTCCAAGCCGTCGTCCGGGCTATACTAGGCAGCCTATGCGGAAGAACTACATCCTCGATGCCAATATCCTCATTCACGATCCCAAGGCGATCTTCTCCTTCGCGGACAACACGGTCATCATCCCCATCTCGGTGATCAGCGAAATCGACCGGTTCAAGAAGGAAATGACCGACCGTGGCTACAACGCCCGGGCGGTGGGGCGGCTGCTGGACTCGCTCCGTTCGAACCGGAGCCTGGCCGAAGGGGTCGCTCTTGAGAACGGCGGCTTCCTCAAGGTCTACTGCGAGCCGAGCCGCATCTTCGCCGACGACAAGGTCCACGGCGATACCGAGGTTCTCCGCGTGGCCCAGCAGGTCCGCCAGGACGAGCCCGATGTGCCGGTCATCATTGTCACCAAGGACATCAACCTGCGCATCCGGGCAGATGCCGCGGGACTGCGGGCCGAGGACTACGAGTCGGATCAGGTTCAGCTCTCCGACCTGTACAGCGGGTACCGCGAGTTCAATATCACCCCCGAGCAAATGACCGAGTTCACCGACTCCCGCGTGCTCGTCCTGCCTGGCATGGAGGCTCTCGCCCCTAACGAGTACGCCCTGCTCCGCTCGGAGAACGGCAGCCGGCGCAGCGCTCTTGCCCGGGTCGATATCGAGGCCAAGCGCCTCGTCGCCTTGCACGAGACCAAGGACGGCGTCTGGGGCGTCAAGGCCCGCAACAAGGAGCAGTACTTCGCCCTCGATGCGCTGCTCGATGACCATATTCAGCTCGTTACCCTGATGGGCAAGGCCGGAACGGGCAAGACCCTGCTGGCCCTCGCGGCGGCCATGCACACCGTCATTCACCAGAAGCGCTACCGGGCCATCCTCGTCGCCCGGCCCATCTTCCCCATGGGTCGCGATATCGGCTTCCTCCCCGGTGACGTCGGCCAGAAGCTCGATCCATGGATGAAGCCGGTGATCGACAACATCGAGCTGCTCCTCGACGCCGGCGGGCCGGCCAAGGGCTACACCGAATCCATCGGCCTGGTGAACTCCGGCATGGTCGAGATTCAGCCGCTGACCTACATCCGCGGGCGGAGCATCTCCAACCGCTACGTGGTCATCGACGAGGCCCAGAACCTCACCCCGCTGGAGGTCAAGACCGTCATCACACGCATCGGCCAGGACTCCAAGATTGTCCTCACCGGTGATCCCTACCAGATCGACAATCCCTACGTGGATGGCAACAGCAACGGCTTCACCTACGTGGTCAACCGCTTCAAGGGCCAGCCCATCGCCGCCCACGTCGAGTTGCACAAGGGAGAGCGCAGCGCCTTGGCCGAACTGGCCGCCAATCTGCTGTAGCGGTCGTTCGAGTTCGCGGCACGCCCGGCGCAGGTACCTCGCTCGGGATCACGATCGGCGAGCCCTGTCGTCGCCGTGCCCCCGACAGTGGCGGAACAAGGATCCTGCATCCCGACGGTCACTTGCCCGGTGTGGCCGTGCTGGTGAATTGCCGGTACAGGGCCATGGCCGTTTCCGGCGAGATTCCTCTTCCCGCAACCAGCCGGGCGACAGCCTTCGCCTCCTCTCCCGCCTTCAGGTCCTGCCCAAAGAGCGACAGGTAGGTTGAGTAATGGCCGGCGACGCCGTCGGGAGGGTCCATGTTGTACGAGGTCTCGATGGCAAAGCAGTCCTGGGGGCGGGCCATGAACAGGAGGGTCTGTCCGCTCTTGGGGTCCTGTCGCATGGCCAGTGGGGCGGCCAGGTAGCGGGTGATCGACCACTGCACCGGATTCTGGCCCTGTTCCCATCGGCCGTCGCAGACCAGCTGGGCGGCATGCAGATTGCGGGGGAACGACAGATACGTGCCCACGGTCAGAGGAGTCGCATCGCCGGGCACAAAAGCGGCTTTACCAGAGCCGTGCCGGGCAGTTCCGAGGTACACCAGGCTGCGCATGCCCGCCTTGACGTAGGACGACAGGAACACCTCGAACTTGGGCAGATCCTGCCGCGGGGTGACGGCGATCTCCATGTCCAGTGTGTCCGGTGCCTTCCATTGAAGCGCCGCCGCCAGGTCGAACGGCCTGTCGTCCGCCGCAGCCCAGTCGATTCGAACGGAGCCGTTTGCCATAAGTCTGCACTTCTTGGGAAGGGTCCAGCCTGCGTCACCCCATCGTTTGTTGGAGGCCAGCAGGCGATAGACGTTGAAGAGGCCGTAGTCCTTGATGCCCTTGGCCAGTTCCTCCCCGGTCTTCACATCGACCAGGGACAGGATGCCCTGATGCGTGTCATCGACCTGGAGCAGTCCCCTGTAGGCCCCGGTGTCAAAAACAAACTGCCCCGCTTCCGTTGACCTGAAGGCGAGGTTCTGGCCCTGGGCGCCGACTGTCGCGGCGAGGAGCCCCGCAATCATGGCGGGCTGATGGGCACGCATGGTTGTTCTCCTGTCCTGGGGAGATTCCTCACTTCGTCGGGGTGGCCGGCACCTCGACACGAGCGTGTTCCAGCTGTTCCGGCTTCCCCCAGCCGGGGGGGACATGCAGCATCGCCTGGTTCAGCATGGGATGGATCACTAGAGCCGCTCCGGGCGCCTGACCACCTGGCGACCCCTTGGAGGATTCCTGAGCCACGGGACGCCAGCGCACCATCTGCCCCCGGATGAGTACGGATGAGGCGTCAGTATCCAGGATCGCGGTCCGCGCCTGGGTGTCAACCTCTCTGACGGCTCCAATCGCCTGCCAGCGGGGAACAGGTTGCCCTATCCGCTCGGCGAAATCCCAGATCGCGAGTTTGCCCTCCCCGTCACCGAGGGGCTTTACGTCCGCCCCGCAATGCTCGACCTTGACGGTCTTGACGGTCAATTCGGCAATCTCCAGGAGCCGGCTCGGAGCCTTCGGATCCGGGCGCCGGACGATGAACTTGTCACCAACCGCGACGCCGTCGCTCTCGCCGGCCGCCACCAGGCAGTACTGATCGGGCGCAACCCGGAACACGGCGGCCAGGAGCGGCTTGAGCGGGGGCGCAGGGCTGGGGCGGACGATGGCCGTGTCTCCGACCTCCGGGGCTTGCCGGCTGGCGGATTCGATCATCTGCACCACGCTGAGTGGTTCGCTGATTGCCGTGACGACGGCCACCCCGACATACTCGCCTCCGCGGTACAGGTCGACGAGCCGGCCGACAACCAACCCATCCTCGGCTGTGCCCGCCAGCGTGACCAGTGCACCTTCCCGATGGGCCTGGACCGCCAGAACGGCAGTGTTGAGCTGGCCGTTGCGTCGAAGAGCGGGTGCGGGCCAGAGCTCGAGGCCATCGCCGGGTTGAGGCAGGGCGTTGCCGACCAGAGGCTGCAGCGTGGTCAGAGCGATATCGTCCTCCAGCAGGGCGATGCGTCCGCGGGCGATCGGGATTCCCTCGCGGCGGACGAGCAAGGGGTCTTCTTCACGCAAGCCGCTTGTCCGACCGAGGTTGAGCCATCCCGTCCGCCGGCCGGGCGGAAGGCGAGTCAATTGCCCCCGGAGCGTTGCGGGCTCGGGCAGCTGATCACGGAGGGCCGCCAACCCGCCCCTACGGACGATCAGGGCCGTTCGGGCCTCGGGAGCTTCGACCGGATCGCTCGCCAGCCGACCCACGCAGGCCGTGTCTGTGATCAGGAAGATCGAGCCCCGGCCGTAGACGCGTGAGTCGCTCACGATCCAGAAGGGATCTCCCACGCTGACCCCCGCTTCGCGCCCCAGCCCGATCGCGGCCGTTCGCCGCTGCGGATCCTGAGCGGTGATACCCGCCTTCAGCACGACGCCATGACCTGCCGACGTGGATGTGGGTGGGACCGCCGGTGCGACCGGGGCCAGGATCGTCATCGTCAGGATGAGCAGGACGGTGTCCACGTCTTAGCCGCGTCCTCGCAAGGCCTGTGATACTCGTCGGCAGACCGTCTCAGGGCCCAACTCCTTCAGGCACTTGTGCCCGTGGGGGCAGTCCTTCAGACGCTTGAGGTAACATGGCGAGCACTCCAAGTCCAGTCGGGCGACGCTCTCCGGCCGGCGATAGGGTCCCGTTCGGACGGCGTTGGTGGGGCCGTAGACGGCCACCAGCGGTCTACCCAGGGCCACGGCCAGATGCATCGGGCCGGTATCGTTCATGATCGCCACCGCCGCCCTGTCAACCAGGGCGACCATCTGCTGCAGCGAGGTTCGCCCAGCCAGGTTGGCCACCGGCTCGCCGGCGAGTTCCTGGACCCGGTCGGCAATGCCCAGTTCATCGGGTGCCCCGGCCAAAACGACCGGCAGGCTGTGGTTCAAGCGAACGTACCGGGCGACCGCGGCGAAATACTCGACCGGCCAGACCTTTGTTTCCCACCGCGTGCCCGGGGCGATGAGGGCGTAGCCCTGGCCGCTCCGAATGCCATGTGGGTCAAGCATGGCTGCGACCGCCGCACGGGCCTCTTCCTGGACCGGCAGAGTGAAGCGGACCGGCTCCTCCGCAAGGCCCAGCCGCCGGGCGAAGAGAAGATTGCGCTCCACGGCGTGCAAGTCGCGGGGCGGGACGTACACGCGGTGGGTGTGGAAGATCCAGCCGAACTCGCGCGTGGAGGTGAAGCCCATCCGCAAGCCGGCGCCGCTGATCCAGGCGAAGAAGCCGCTGCGGAACAGACCCTGCAGATCGAGTACCAGATCGAACCGCCGGGCACGCAGATCCAGGGCGAAACGGGCGAACTCCCGGGTTGCCTTCCAGCTTCGACCCACCTTGCCGTACCGCCGACGGTCGAACGGGATGAGCTCGTCCAGCTCCGGATGGCCCTCGATGAGACCCATGCAGGAGGTTGATACCAGCCAGCTGATCCTCGCCTCGGGAAACCGCCTCCTCAGTCCGCTGAGCACGGGCAGCGCATGGATCACATCGCCGAGCGAGCTCGGTTTGATGATCAGGATGCGTCGAAAGTGGTGGTGATCCAGGTTCCTCAAGGCGGTCATTGTACCGCTCAAGAATGGGGGCATCCAGGCTTGCACGACCGGCCCACCGACCCTGTGGATCACGCTCTGCGGCACCGGACGATCAAGGTGTAGGCGATGACCCGCGAGTCGGCCAGACCCGGCTGGCGGGCGAGGGCTTCATCGCTGGCGCAAGGCTCGGCCAGTCGCTCAATGGCGAAGCCAGCGTCCAGCAGCAGATTCAACCAGGCGCTCAGCGTGCGGGTGAAACGCGGGATGCGAAACTCGGGCAGCTCGGCCTTGAGCTCCTCGGGTGTGTTCGAGAAGATCCATTGCTCCATCTCACCGTGTAGTTCCTGGAAGTAGTCGCCGCATTCCATGGCGATCCTGTTCCCCTCCTCATCGAGGATCCACTTCCATCGGGGCGTGGCAAAGCACGGATGACTGATCGAGAACTGCAGAAAGCCGCCCGGTTTCAGGACCCGGTGCACCTCGGGCATTACCCGTTCGTGTTCGGGCATGTCCATGAAACTCATGGTTGCCATTGCGAAGTCGAAACTCTCCGCCGCGAAGGGCAGTTCGACCGCGCTGGCCCGAAGGTAGGAGATGTAGAGGGGCAGGTCCCGCTCGTAAGCGTGAGCCTGCTGAACGAAGATCCGCGAGATGTCGAACGCCGTCATCCGCGCGCCCTTGCCGGCCACGAGGCGCGTGTTGTAGCCTTCGCCGCAACCGATGTCCAGCCCGTGCAGACCGGCCACCTCCGGAAGCACCTCCAGGAAAGCCGGCGTATTGACGTAGTCCCGCAGCAGGTCGCAACCCATCCGCGTGAGCCGCGTCCAGGCGGCGGCGTTTTCGTCCCAGATGCGCCCAACGTCACCGTGATTCACGTGCGCTCTCCTTGCCATCTTTAGCTTCCTGGAGGTTGGATCCAGGTCTTCCTTCTTCCCACGGTTTCCTGTCTTCCGGCCTTCATGGCTGGCCAATAACATATAACCTATTGTAACATAATTGGTTATGTTAATACAGGTCATGGCTGGCCGGTCCAAGCATGCTCGGGGCCAATCCGGGTCATTGTCCCGTTGTTGTGACGTTGCACGAATGAACAGAGCTTGGGCAGATGCCTTGTGTGACCGACGTGGTCCTCAATCCCGATACTTACTGCGGCTTCGGGCACCGATCGGCTGTGTGCTGGTTTCACCCACGCACATCTATCCCGGCCCGGTTGGCGTGGACATCATGTGCTCGATGAGTTTGCCACAGTTGGATCAGAAGGCGATTGCGGGGTCTTTTTGATGAAGAAGACATCTTGACCAACTGCCGGCGGTACCCTAAGGACGAGGCCCCGGCAGTGTACAAGGATTTCGACGAGGTGCTGCGCTCCGTGACCGCCGCAGGCTTGGCGATGGACGTGGCACGGCTGAAGGCCAGGTTCGTGGTCAAGGACGCGGACAAGGTGGATGATTGATGCTTACCGTTGATGGTTCGGCTGGTGAAGGCGGCGGCCAGATTCTGCGGTCGTCGCTGGCGTTGTCGATGCTGACCGGCACGCCGTTCAGGATCGAGAGGATCCGGGCGGGCCGGTCGAAGCCCGGCTTGATGCGCCAGCACTTGACGGCCGTTCAGGCGGCTGGGCAGATTTCGGGGGCAGAACTTAGCGGCGCGGCCATCGGGTCGAGCCAGGTCACGTTTCGGCCCGGCCGGGTCGAGCCGGGTGAATACACGTTTTCGGTGGGAACGGCTGGGAGTGCCACCCTCGTGCTGCAGACCGTTTTGCCGGCGTTGCTGACGGCATCGGGTCCGTCGACGCTGACCTTCGAGGGCGGGACGCACAACCCGTTCGCGCCGCCGTTCGATTTCCTGGCCAAGGCGTTCCTGCCGATCGTCAACCGGATGGGGCCGAAGGTGACTGCTACCCTGGAGCGGTTCGGGTTCTATCCGGCTGGTGGGGGGCGGTTCACGGTTGCCGTGGAACCGGCCGCCAGACTGAAGGGGATCGAGCTGCTCGAACGGGGTGTGATTCGAAGCCATCGGGCCAGAGCCCTGATCGCCCACTTGCCGCAGACGATCGCCGAGCGGGAGATCGACCTGTTGCGGCGGCGGACCGGCTGGGCGGCCTCGGACTACGCCATCGAGGGCGCGGGTAAGGCTCAGGGACCCGGGAACGTCGTCCTGATCGAGGTGGAGTGCGAGCATGTGAGCGAAGTTTTCACCGGCTTCGGGGAGGTGCGGCGCAGGGCGGAGGCGGTCGCAACGCAAGCTCTGCAGGCGTACCAGCGCTACCTGAAGGCGGAGGCGCCGGTCGGCCCATACTTGGCCGATCAGGTGATGCTGCCCTTGGCCATTGCCGGCCGGGGGGCGTTCATGACCATGCCCCTGACGCTGCATTCGACCACCCACGTCGCGTTGATCAGGCAGTTCCTCGGGATCGAGATGCAGGTGGAAAACGTGGACGGCGATCGATGGCAGGTCGGCGTGGGCTGATCCGGTAGTAGGCAGGTTCGATTCCGGTAGTATAATCTCAGTCCAAGCGACGGAGTGGGTGCGGGGTCCGGATGCGAACGCCGGGCGGTCGCTCTTCTCTTGCCTGCGAAGGAGTCTCTGCGTTGAACCGACGCGAATTCATGGCCCTAGGTGGTGCGGCGATCCTCAGCGCAACGATGAGATCGAAGAGACTCCCGGGTCAGGAGGTAGAGGCCGGCGGAGGATCCGGGATCGCGTGGCGCCGGCATGAGAGCTCGAAGTTGTTCGACGGGGTCGCGGTGGACGGGCAACCCCTGGTGAATCCTGAGGAGAAGGTCGGCCTTTTCGATGCTTTCTGCCGGTCGATCGAGGACGGCAAGCCCGGCCCGGAGGTGAAATTCGGGTGCGGAGCGTCGAGGGGCGCTTGCGGCCCGGTGCAGGTTGTGCTGGCTCATCAGCTACACCGGGCGACCGGCGGTTGCCGGGAGGACCTGCTCGAGGCGACGCTGACGCTGCGGAACGGCTCGGATCAGCCTTGCGAGGTGTTCGCGGGATTCGTGACCGGCGCACGTCCCTGTCGAAACCCGGCCGATCAGAAGGTGTACGTGCCGCTGTCGGCGGCAAGTCTGGGCGATCCCGACGACGGGACGCACCATCGGCTGAAAGACTGTCAGCAGCCAATTGGCTCCGAGGGCTTCGCCTGTCACTATCTGGAAGTGCAAGCCAGCGATCCGATGCGGACCCGTACGCGGGCGACGCTGTTAGCGCCGGTGGTCGACATCCTCGCGGAGAAGGGTGCTTGCCATGTCGCGTTGTTCGGCACATCCACCGAGCCGCTCATGTGGCAGGCCTTGCAGGGGGTTTCGTCACGGGCCTGGCGATTGGGTCGGCGGGTGCGGCTGGCGGCCGGGCAATCCCAGACGGTCAGGGCCTTCCTGCTGGTCCACTCCGGCGACGCCGGGGAGGCCTGGCGGGTGTTCCATGAGTTCGCCCACAGGGATGAGTTCCCGGCCATCGCCTGGCCACGCGACGTTCGTGTTCACTACTACGATTTCCTGTCCGGGGTCAAGGCGGAAGGACCGCGCGGGGACGGCTACGATCTCGACCTCCCGCATTTCGGCGAGTTTCACGTCGGCATGGCCACACAGCACGGCTACTACTTGTCCTACGGCGACTTCATCCATCCCGACCGGAAGGAATGGAAGGCCATGCCCGGTGACGCGGCCGGGCCGGTGACCATGAGTCTCGAGAAGATCAGGGCCCGGGTTGATGCGACCCGAAAGGCGGGTGTTCGGCCGGCCATCTACATGCACTACGCGATTCTGGACGAGGGCTCGCCTCTGTTCGAGAGAATGAGGGACTCGATCCTGGTCGATGCGGCGGGCAAGCCCACGCCGTTCGGTTGGGTGGGCCCGGATACGATCAAGAAGTCGTGGCGGATGTCACACAGCTCAAAGCAGTGGCGCGATCACCTGGTGCAGCAGGCGGCCTGGATCATGGAACTGCTGAATCCCGATGCGATCGTGCTTGACGAGACGTTCGCCGCCTGGGGCTGGGAGCATCACAAGGATCGCAGCGGCCCGCTGTCACCCGGCGGTATCGAACTGATGCGGCAACTCCGGAAGACGGTGCGGTCGTTCGGACCGGAGAAGGCTCTCTTCGCCAGCGACTGCTCGATGTCCAACTTCTGCCTGTGGGGCGACGGCGAGGGCGGCGATCACTGCTATGATCGACTGCTCGGGCACGAGCTCTACCGCAAACCGCCGATCCGGTATATGGCCGCACTAGGCCAGAAAGCCTGGCTGCCCTGTGCCTGGCTATACAAGTCGCTGTGGCCGGCCCAGATGGATCTGGCCCGCAAGGTCGGCGCCGCGGTGAGTGTGACCAACGGCTGGGGAGATGGATTTGGATTGACGCGATTGCCCAACGACGTGAAAGAGCAGATGCTGCGAGATATTGGCGCGCTCGCGAAAGGACGGGGTGGGTGAGATGAATCGAGCCGTGCTGGCGAGCATCTGGGGTTGCTGTCTGACGGCCGTCGGCTGCGCTCCTGCAATGGCGGATGATCTTCCCGAGAGTCCGCAGCAGGCAGGCGGATCGAAGCCGATGCCATTCGCCGCTGTTCGGTTGTCCGGTGAATTAGGCACTCGGTACGTGGCAGCCACGTGCAATCTGTTGACCCGGACAGACCGGTACCCTCTGTCGAGTTTCGCGGCCAGTGCGGCCGGCAAGCCGGGGGCGTTGTGGTGGGACTGGCCGGGGGACCAGGTCGGTCGGTGGCTCTCGGTACTGAATGTGGCCGAGGGCTACGGCTGGTCGCAGGCGGCGTGGCATCGCAAGGCGGTTGCGGACGCGATTCTGCCGCTGCAGACCAGGGAGGGCCATTTCGGGCCGCCGGGCTCCGCCGGTTCGGATGATGCGCGGATTCCCTCGGGTAACGCGTTCGCCCTTCGTGGTCTGATGGATGCGTTCGCGGACACGCAGGATCCACGTTACCTGGAGGCGGCTCGGAGGCTGGCACGCTACTTCGAAGCGATCGCGCCAAAATGGGAGGCCCGCTCCGGTGGCAAGCTCCACGAGTTCTACGGCCACTGTCTGGATGGCCTCGTGGCTCTGGCGGAACAGGGGGGCGACAAGTGGGCCATCGAGTTCGCCGAACGCCTGGCCCAGCGCGCCGGCCGGACCAAGCACACCCATCATTCGCTCTCCCTGTGTCGCGGGCTGATCGATCTGGCTCGGGTCACCGGGAAGAAGGAGTACCTGGCCAAGGTCGAGGACTATCTCGCCTGGTGCCGGGAGTCCCGCACGGTTGATGGCGGTCTGCCCGAAGAGATGCCGGGCTCACCCCAGGACGAGGGATGTGCGTTGGCAGATTGGATCGTCGTCAACTTGATGATGTACACCCTCACCGGCGAGGAGCGCTATCTCGATGACGCCGAGCACACTCTGGTGAACCACTTCTTCACCAACCAGTTTCACACCGGGGGGTTCGGACATCGCACCTTTGCTCAGGACATCGTCGGTGGGAAGAACTGGCAAGGTTGGGATGGGCGGTTCGGCAGCGAGAATCCCGGCTGCTGCTCGCTGTGGGGGCAGTGGGCTTTGGGGCAGGTGGGGCGGTTCATTGCCACCGTCGCAGACGGAACGCTGAACGTCAACCTCTATCCCGCGGCCGAAATCAGAATCGCCGAATGGGGCATGTGTCTGGAAATCAGCAGCGACTTTCCGCGTATGGAACGGGTGCGGATTCGGGTGACGTGTGAAAAGCCTCGATCGTGCGTTCTGTCTCTGCGGGTGCCCCTTTGGGCGCGATCAGCGAAGGTGACATGCGACGGGTTGCCGATGGGAAGTACCGGCCCGGGTCGGCGGGTGGTGATATCGCGTGACTGGCGGGCGTCGGCCGTCGTGGACGTCGCACTCGGAACGGAAGTGTACGGTATTCCGTGGCCCGCCGAGGATCCGAAGGCAATGGCCGTTTTTGAAGGCCCGTTGTGCCTGGGGCTCTCGAGCGCGGAGGCCAATGTGGACGTGCCATGGACCGTTCGTGTGGACGGCGCCGGCCGACCGGTCTTGGATGCCGCCGGGCGGGTGTGGGTGGTCGACCCTTCGGATCGCGTGAGAGTGCTGGACGTTGTCTCGGCCGGGTGGCTGACGCCCGACGTGAAGGAGCCCGCGCGGAAGCGCATCTTGTTCCAGACCAGGAAAGCTGAGTGAGGGCGGACATGAGAACAATGGCTGTGGCCCTGTGTGGGATGCTGGTGTGGGTGGCGGGTTGTTCACCCGTTGGGGCTCCGGAAGGCGCGATCATCCGCGAGTATCACGGGACCGATCCCGAGTGGATCGAGCAGGCGAAGAGACTGAAGGAAGCCGGTCGGCTTCTGGAAACGAAGGAGGTCAAGGCTCAGCTCCGCAAGTCCTCATGCCAGCTGTCGCTTGCCCCGGTCAGGATCCGACCGCTGAGCGGGGGTGAACTCTGGAATCTGGCTCGCAGCGCCCACGTACGAGTGGGCTACTACTTCCTGTGCAGCAAGTGCAGCAAATGGCACTTCAATGTCGCCGGCGGCTATGCGATTACCGGCGACGGCGCCGTGGCAACCTGTTTCCACGTGGTCGATCCCAAGGACATGAGAGAGGGCTACCTGCTGGCCGTGACCGATGCTGGGGACGTCGTGCCGGTGACGGAGATCCTCGCCGGCAGCCGGTTCACCGATTCCTGCATCGTCAAGATCGCGTCGGACAAGCCGCTGCGGCCGCTGCCGCTCAGCGGCCGGATCGCCCCGGGCGACGACGTCTGGTGTTACAGCGATCCAGCCAATCGCCCCGGGTTCTTCAGTCGGGGCATGGTGAACCGCATCTACCAGCACCTGCATCCAGCCAATTCGAAGGAGCGATACCCGGTGCGGATCAACGTCTCGGTGGAGGGCGCACCCGGCTCCAGCGGTGCCGCCGTCCTGGATCGGTTCGGGAATGCCGTCGCCCACTTCTCGGCCGTATCGGTCCACGGTGAGAGACTGCGCTCCGCGGGTACCGACCAGGCCCACGGCAGCGAGACGGTGATGGTGTTCCACGATACCGTCCGCGCCGCCGACGTTCTCGCTCTCATCAAGCCCTGAGCAGTGGCGGCAGTCAGTGAACCGGCGGCTATCCTGCGCGGCGTATGCTACTGTGGGGCGGCGGCCAGGAGGTCGCGGGCCAGCGGATGGTTGGGATCGGCTTCCCGTGCCTGACGATAGTGGCGAATGGCCTCGGTGGCCTGGCCCACGGACTCGAGTGTGCGACCCATGAGGTAGTGGGCCACAGGATCACTGGGGGTGAGCTTGAGTGCCGTCTCGAGGGCCGTCCGGGCCCGAGCGTTGTCCGCCTGGCGAGTGCAGACATAGCCGAGCAGCAGCCAATGCCCGGCGTTGCTCGGCGCAAGTTGACAGGCCTTCTCGATGCTCTGGCGGGCAGTGGTGTAGTCCCCCTGACGGATGGCCGCTCGGGCCAGATAGGCGTGGGGATCGGCGTGGGCCGGTTCCAGCCGCGCGGCCTCCCGGAAGACGTCTCGGGCGGAGGCGGGATCGGCATGCTCGAGGTGGGCCAGGCCCAGGGCCAACCGAGCTGACCAGGGGGCGTCTTTGCGACCGGCCACCACCGGAGTCAGCACGGAGATAGCCTCCTGATAGTGGCCCGCGCGGGACAGGGCGGTGCCAAGGCGCGCCTGGGCCTGGGCATCGTGCGGAACGAGCAAGGCCGCCTCGCGATAGGCCGCGACCGCTTCCTTGCATTCCCCCAGCGAACTGTGGACGTTGCCCGTGAAAGTACACATTGCCGGATTGCCGGCGAAGTCGGTTCGGCGGGTGCGGACCAGCTCCATCGCCTCCGAGAATCGTCCCAGCGTAACCAGGATCTCCCCTTGCGCAATGACGTACGCCGGATTGTTGGGTGCGAGTTGAGCGGCACGGCGGTAATGCTCGAGAGCGCCCTGGGCATCATCGGTCCATTCGGCGATGACACCGAGAAGGTGCTCAGTCTCCGCGGAGGAACCGCTCAACTGGATGGCGGTGTTCAGCGACGAGCGCGCCCCGGCCAGCTCGCCGCGTTCAAGGTTCAGGCGAGCGGCCAGGATGTGAGCGTCCGCGGACGAGGAATCGAGGGCCAACGCCTCCTTCAACTGACGCTCGGCATCCAGGATCCGTCCAGCCTGAAGGTGTTCCTGGGCCAGCTGGAGCTTGACCTGTCCGCGGACTTTCTCCCATCGCCCCTGTGCTTCCTTCTTGATGTCCGTCGGGGCCAGGGCAGTACAGCCGGTTAGTGCCATCAAGGCACAGGTGGTCATCCACAGGCTCATCGTGCGCATCATGGGTCGATCGTCCTATGGTTTGGATTCAGCGGAACTCGTGCCGGCGGGTTTCGCTTCGGATTGCCGCTGGCCCCCGCTCCGGTTCGTGTCCATGATCGGCAGATCCAGGCTCGGCCGTCCGTGGAGAGGTCGAGTATCGCCTTCCGTTCTCAGGATCTCACGCAGTACGAAGTTGTTCGCCGTGCTGCCATCGGCTTCCCACGCTCGCTCGTTGGTGAGTCTCTCGCTCAGCTCGATGGCTTCCAGGAACATGGGGTTCAAGTGGGTGGCCAGGCGGGCGTCCCAGAGGGCCCGCTGTGTGTTCCCCTTGGCAAGGTGCTGCATGGCCCAGTGATAGTGGGCCTGGGCCAGCCGCTCGCGGCCGTACGGCTGCAGCCCGGCCCGCAGCCCGGCTCGGTATCGTTCGACGTTCTCCATCGCCTTGCGGCTTTCCTCGTTGAGCTGGTCGTCGTCCTTCACAATGTGGACGGTGAGCAGGATGATGACCTCCTCCCGCTGAGTGTTGTCGGCCGTGTTGCGGAAGAGGACGCCGGCCAGCGGGAGGTTGCCAAGGTAGGGGATCTGGCTGCGGGCCGCCTTGCTGACCTCGCGGAACAGGCCGCCGATCAGGATCGTGTGTCCGTCGCGAACGGTGATGTTCGTGGTGACCTCGGTGGTCTGTTCAAAGGGCAGGTTGGCCGCGGTGAGACCGCCACTGCTGTCCTTGGGATGGATCTCCATTCGAACGTAGCCGTTGTTCTCGATGAACGGCCGGAAGATCAGCTGAGTGCCGGTCTCGAGGAACTGCACCGTCTGGGTGGCGGTGGTTTCGGTGACGGTCGTGGTCAGATAGCCGTCACGCCGCCCGACGATCACTTCGCCACGCTGCTTGTTCAAGGCGAGGACTTTCGGGTTGGCGATGACCGTCGTGTCAGTGACTGACTCGAGGGCCCGAACGAACGCTCCCACGTGGTCCTTGATGATCCCGAACGTGAAACCGCCTGCGGGCACCGCGGAGGTGAAGTCCTCCCTGAATGCCATGTTGGTTTCCTGGAGCATCCCCTGGGGTACGTCGCCGGTGGTCAGATCGGTGACGCCCGTGGAAACCGAGTTCAGCATTCGAAGGTCAACGCCGGTGACAATGTTGAAGTCGATGCCCATGGCGTTGTCCTGGTTCAATTGGGCACGGAGAATGGTGGCTTCGATCAGCACTTGCTTGGGGCGAGCATCGATTTCGTCGAGTACCTTGGCTATGGCGGCCAACCGCTCCGGCGTGTCGATGATCAGCAGGTAGTCCTCGTTGGCCAGGCTGTTGCCGCCCGACTCGGTGTCTCCTTCCGATACGCCTACTTGGGTTTTGGACGTGACCGTGATTCGGCCTTCCTTGCTCAGCAGCGGCTGCAGCAGTTTGCTGGCCTCCTCTCCGTTGACGTGCTTGAGATGGAAGACGCGGCACTCGGGCGGGCGTTCAGCGTCCTGGATCCTGGCCAGCTCTTCGCTGGTGTAGACGTAGATGAGGCCGTCGCTCTCCCGCCAGCCGCAACCGTTGGCCTTGAGGATCGCATCCAGCGTCTGCTCAAGCGTTAGGTCGTAGAGATCCGCGGTGACTTTCCCTTCCACGTCCTTGGCAGCGATGATGTTTCTGCGGCTCTGACGGCTGAGGGCCTTGAGCACGGTCGACAAATCCGCGTCCGCGACGTGCAGTTCGATGGTACCTCGCGACGACACCTGCACTTCCGGCTCGGGGGCATCGTCGGCCAGCCGGCCCTCAGGTGACGCCTCCGCCTTCATCGACTCGCCCTCTAAAACCGACCCTTTCGCCGGACGAGCCGCGGACAGCCCGAGTAGCCGCGACAAAGCACCGGCCGCAGGGCGGGTCGAGGCGGGCCGGGTTGCCGGTCGCCTCTCGGCCGCCAGAAGCGGGGCGGTAGCCCAGCCTAGCTGAGCTGCCAGAAGCACGAGCAGAAGACGCAGCCGGTAACGCCTCGATCGGATCATTCGCCCGTCCTTGGCTCCTCTTTCCAGTAGCGGTACCTCGGTCCGGGGGCGGTCGGCCGCGGTCGGACCTGGGCACGTTGGGGGCGAGTCCTTCGCCTGGTTATCGGTATCGACGCCTGAAATGCGGACCTTTAGCTGTGGAATGCGGACCTTCGGCCACAAACCATAGTGCCAGGGGTGGGCTATGGGTGTTAAGTCATGCGGGGGCCGGAACGATAACACGGGAGGGTGCTCTGTGCCCCAGTTTCCAGGAGGGAGACGGTTAGCGGACGTTGGCTGGTGGTTATCGGCCCGGAGGTCCAGGATGAGATGGGGATACGCAAAGGCCCGGCAGCACCGCCCGGATGGCATCCCGGGTTGGGTCGGCCTGAGTCTCACGGGTCTATACCTTGGGGTGAGCCTTGCGCTGGGGGCCGTCTCCCTCTGGTCTCATCGCCTTGAGACGCAGGCTCAGGAACGAGATTTCCTGCTTCGGCAGACCTTCTGGCTGGCGCGGGCCGTGGGCAACACCGCCCAGGGCGAGTCCTATGATGCGGCCGTGAGCGAGCTGAGGCGTGCCCGGCAGGACCCGAGTATTCGGCGTTGCGAGATCGTGGGGCGAGACGGGCGCATCCTCGCGAGTACGGAGCAATCACGCGTCGGCAAGGCCCTGAGCGAGGAACTGGCCGGCCGATTGATCGGCGTCGCGGATGTCGAAGCGGTTTCCATGCCCCTGGAATCAGAGGGGGAAGCTTCCACCGTGGCCATCCGGCTCCGCAAGACCGCTGCACCGGCTCGGGCGGCCAGCGGGCCGACCGAAAGTGCCGTCTCATCGCCGACATCGAAACGTCCGGTTTCGCTGGCCTGGCTGGTGGTCGAAGGTGCTCGAGCGAAGGGTCGCGGAGAGGTGTTCGCCTGGTGGGCGTCTATCGGATACGTAGCCTTGGCAGGGATGGGCCTCTTCTGGGTACTCTACCGGGCCGCCAGCCGGGCGCTGCGGCCCATGGCGACGATTCGAGAACGCCTCCTGAGCAGCGGAGACCAGATCGCCGAGCAGCTGGCCACCATGCGCGTAAATGACTCGATGGATCAGGCGGCAGCGGCGTGGAACCGGCTGATCGAGTTCGCGAACGACATGCAGGAGGAGATGCGCTCGGCCCACCTGCGGACGGCAGTTGAGTCGACGCTCGACGGCTATCGATCCGAGCGACTCGCGGCGGTTCTCCGTCAGATGCCCCACGGCGTGCTGATCGCGGAAGATGACGGCAAGATCGCTTTCGCCAACCGATCGGCATCACGGATGCTTGGCATGCGCGAGGAGGATTTGGCCGGCAGGGAGGTCAGGGAGGTCCTGCCCGAACCGATATCGGCGGGTGTGCTGAGCGTTAACCGGGGCCCAAGCCGCTGGACCGACCACACCCTCGAAGGTACCGAGGGTTCGACCACAATCCGCTTCATGGCTGTTGCACTGGAGAAAGCGGCGGTCGTAAGTGGTAAGGTCATCTTCCTGCAGGACGTAAGCCAGTTCAAGGAGGTCGAACGGGCCCAGGACGACTTCCTCTACCACGTGACCCACGAGCTGAGAACACCCCTAACCAACATCCGGGCCTACGCCGAGACCCTGGCGGGCGGCGTGCTCGACGACCCGGTCGCCCTGCGCGAGTGCTACAACGTGATCTCCGGCGAAACGGAGCGGCTGGGTCGGCTGGTCGAGGGCATTCTCAGCGTGTCGCAGCTCGAGGTTGGCTCGGCTCGCCTGTCGTTTGGGGAGGTGTACGCCGATCGCATGGTCCGCGACGCCGTTCAAGACATGCAGGCCCAGGCCGAGGCCAAGGGCATCGACTTGCGGCTGCGGCTGCCTCCCAAGCTCCCGGTGATCCGCGGTGACAAGGAACGGTTGGCCGCGGTCATGGCCAACCTGGTCGGCAACGCGGTCAAGTACACCCCCTCGGGAGGGCATGTGGAGGTGTCCTGCGTCGTAGAGAAGGAGAACGAGCATGCTCAGGGTCCGGGGGTGCTTCGCATCTCGGTGTCCGACACCGGCGTCGGGATCGACGAAGCCCACCACGAGAAGATCTTCGAGAAGTTCTATCGGGTCCACGACGAGCGCGTCGAGGCGGAGCCCGGCACCGGGCTCGGTCTGGCCATCGTCAAGGAGACGATTCGGCTCCACGGCGGAAACGTGACCGTGGAGAGCACATTGGGGCGAGGGTCGACATTCCATGTCACCTTGCCGGTCAGCAATGCCTGATTGGCGGGCGACCTGTGACGAGGAGCCTGTTCATGGCGGTCATCTTGGTGGCAGAGGACGATGTGCACATCCTCCGCGTCGTCGCCCTGTGGCTCAAGCGAAACGGGCACCAGGTCAGCGAGGCGCGCAACGGGTCCGATGCCCTACATCGCCTTCGCGCAGGAGGCATAGACCTCCTCGTGTCGGATATCAACATGCCCGGCATGAGTGGGATCGAACTCCTGCAAGCCGGCAAGGCGGAGGGCCTTCTGCCCAACGGCGCGATCCTGCTGAGCTCGCGCTGCGATCAGAAGGAAATCTCCGACGCGATCAGAACCAATGGTGGAGTCGTACACCCCAAGCCGTTCAGCCCTTCCCGGCTGATCCAGGTGATTGAGGACAAGCTGGCGGTGGTCGCGGGGCCGGCATCTGCTCGGGGATAATCTGATGACAGGGTCCAACGAAACAGCACCTGCATCTTGCCCCGGCCCTGCAAGCGGAACCGAGGGAGTCCTCGGCGGCATGACCGCCAGCCTCGAATCCCTGCTCAAGGAGAACGAGGGACTGGCAGACGAGGTCCTGCGAACCTACGAGCAGCTCAACTTGATCTTCGACGTGACCGCCCAGATCGCCGGGCTCACCGACGCCTACGAGGTCAAGCGACTGCTCTGTGAACGACTCAAGGCCATCCTGAATGCTCAGGGGGTTTGGTGCGTGGGCCGGTCGAGCCTCATGGACGAGTTCATCCTCCGTGATCCGGTGGCCTGCGGAAACTGCACGCTGCCGCCAGAGGTTGAACTGGAGATCAACGAACTGGCCAGCCGGGCCATCCACGAGGAGCGGGTGGTGGTTCGCACCGTGTCATCGCCTTGTGCAGGTCTACCCTCCGGTGGTACGCACGCTATGGCCGGGCCACTTCGATCGCGCGACGGAGGACCGCCCCTGGTCGTGACCGCAGTCCGGTGCTGCGCCGAATTCACCGCCGGGGACATGCTGCTGCTTGACTCCGTGCTGGCCTATGGCGGCCACGTGCTCCGCAACATGCACCTGGTCGAACGGCTGAAACGAACTTCGTTCGAGGCGGTCCGCGCACTGGTCAGTGCGATCGATAAGAAGGACCCGTACACCTGCGGCCACTCCGAGCGGGTCGGCGTACTCGCCCGGCTGACCGGCCAGGAACTCGGCCTTTCGCCCGAACAGCTTCAAGAGTTGGAGTGGGCCGGCTTGCTGCACGACATCGGCAAAATCGGGATTCCCGAGGCGATTCTCAACAAGCCCGGTAAGCTCACGGATGACGAATACGCGATCATCAAACGCCATCCGCAGATGAGCTACGAGGTCCTCAAGCCGGTCGCCTCGCTCGCAGGTGTCATGCGCATCGTGATCGAGCACCACGAGAACTTCGACGGGACGGGTTACCCGAACGGCCTTCGGGGGGAAGAGATCTCCCTGGCCGGGCGGGTCATGCACGTCGTCGATGTCTTCGACGCATTGACGTCCGACCGGTCCTACCGCCGCAAGTTCGACACACGCCGGGCCCTCGGCATTATTCAGCAGGAATCGGGAACGAAGATGGATCCCGCGGTCGTCGAGAAGTTCATTAAGGTCGTGGAGCGGGTCGAGCGACTGCGGCCCCCGGAACTGGAGGAACTCTTTGGCCTCGGGCCACAGGAGGCGGGATGATGAGCTTGAGCACGGTGACGTCGAGTTTCCTCGATTGGTGGTCCGCTCAGGACACCGAAACGTGCCTGTGGCCGGCCTTTGATCTGTTCGTTCGCGAAACCCTTCTGGACATCGCCGGAGCCAAGCGGGTCCGCCTGTTCCACACCGCCGAGAACGGCCGGGTCCTGCGCTCGTTGTCCCAGGACGCCCGAAGCGCCTCCGGCGCGATCGCGCCGACCACCCTCATGGGCCACGTGCTGAATCTGGGACGGGTGTATGTCCAGGGCGACTGGAGCCACGGTCCGATGGTAGACCGGCTTGCGGCGGAGTCGGCGCAGCAGGTGCTCAGTTCACTCCAGCTTCCTGAACCAGGATCCGGCCGGGCGACGCAGAGCCCCCGACCGGTGCTTGAGCAGGGACCCGTCGCCTGGATGTTCCCGATCCTCTGTCCCGCCTCACCCGAGGCAAGCGGCGGCGTGCAGGGCGCCGGCAGGCAGGCCGTCGGTCTGGTGGTGGTAGGCGATTTGCCTGAAACCAGCTTGTCAGACCGATCCATGCTCGACGGGCTGTCGCAGTTGATCAGTGCCTTCTGGCTGCACGTCCGCGACTACGAGCATCTGCAGATCGCCCGGCGGACCGACCGCGGCAGCGGAGTGCTCAATCGAGCCGACTTCCTCAGCACCGGGGAGAGTGCGACCGCCGAGGCCAGACGGGAAGGAGAGCCGATCGTCGTCATGGCCGTTGCGGTGGAGGGCCTGCGCCGATTCGACGATCTGGGACACTGGACGCTTCGCGATCGCATCATCCTCGAAGCGGGTCGCGTTCTGAGGCGCAAGCTCCGCAACGATGATCTCGTCGGCCGATTCAGTGACGATCGATTCGTGGTTCTTCTTCGCTGGCTGGACGTGGGACTCGGCCGCCTGATTGCCGAGAAGGTGATCGGGTGGGTGCGAGAGGCATTGCAGACGGCCGTCGGAGGCCTTGCTGCCGGGTCAGACGAAGGGAATCCCGGAGAGGGTGATTTCGCTAGCTGCCAGTCAGTTATGGCTTTAGACTCCGTCAAGATCCGCTGCGGGCTGGCTTCGAATCACCGAGTGGCACGCCCCCGACCGGAGAACGCCGAGACGGCCTTGGCCGAGGTCGAAGGCCTGCCGGTTCAACGGCTGACCTTTGCCGACCTGCTCAAGCGGGCCCTGGCGGCGTCCGGCGAGGCCCGCCGGCTCCAGCAGGACCTGTACGTGGCTGATGAAACACCACCGGCCCGGTCCTTGGCTACTCCGTCCAAGCCGCAACCGGCTCAGCAGGCGGTCCTGTGCGGGGAGGGACAACCGTGAAGATCGAGCGCCAGAAGGTCGGAAGCGTCGGCGTGGTCGCTCCTCGCGGGTCGGTAACCCAAGCCGAGGTCGAGGAGCTCGTGTCGGCCATGGAGATGACCCGGCAGTCGGCCGCAGGCCGGGTCGTGCTCGACCTGAGCGGCGTTCCCTACGCGGATTCCCTGGCCCTGGAGGCCTTGCTGGATTTTGCGGACCGCCAGCGATCGGCCGGCCAGAACGCAAAGGTCGCCGGACTGACCGACACCTTGCGCGAAATACTGGATGTGACCGATCTCCTCGGGGAGTTCGAGCCATTCGATTCGGTTGAAACCGCGGTGAGGAGTTTCCTGTAGCCGTGCTGCGTCAAAAGGTACAACTCGGCCAGACCCTGCTGGAAGCCGGCGTGATCAACCAGGATCAGCTCCGCGCCGCCCTGGCAGAGCATCAACAGAGCGGCCACAGACTCGGCGAAATACTGGTCAAGCAGGGCGTGGTGACGGCCGCCGCCCTGGTCCAGACCCTGGCCAACAAACTTGGGGTCAAGGGCTGCCACCTCCGCCACGGGCTGGTCGACCCCGCGGTGGCCAGACTCATCGACCGGGAGGAGGGCAAACGGCTCAAGGTCCTCCCCATGTTCAAGATCCGCAACCGGCTCATCGTCGCCATGGCCGAGCCCCAGAACCTGCCGACCATCGACCGCCTGCAGCAGCTCACTGGTTGCGAGATCCGGCCCATCCTCACCCTGGAGAAGGACGTCGAGGAGTTCTCACAGAAATACCTGACTGGCGACGTGTCCGTGGATGACTTCCTGGTGTCGCTCAAGGAGAGCGATGTGGAGGTCGTCGAGCGTGAGAGCGTGGACGACTCTCCCGTCACCGACCTGGACCAGATGATCGACGGTAGCCCGGTGATCAATCTGGTCAACCTGGCCATGCTCACCGCGATTCGCGACGGGGCGAGCGACATTCACGTCGAGCCGGACCGCAAACGGACCCGGATCCGCTATCGCATCGACGGTATTCTCCGGGAGTTGATGAATCCGCCGGCGACGATGCACGCGGCCATCGTCTCCCGAATCAAGGTCATCGGCAAGATGGACATCGCCGAGAAACGCCTGCCCCAGGAAGGGCGAGTCCACATCGTCGCAGAGGGGCGAGAGATCGACATCCGCGTGTCCAGCATGCCCACCATTCTCGGCGAGAAGATCGTGCTTCGCATCCTGGATAAATCCAATCTCAAGATCGAGCTGGCAACCCTCGGTTTTCAGCCCGAGGCCCTCGCCGCTTTCCGCCGCATGCTGATGAAGCCCCACGGACTGGTGCTGGTCACCGGCCCGACCGGCAGCGGTAAGACCACCACCCTCTATTCGGCCCTCGACCTGCTCCGCAGCACGGAACGTAACATCGTGACCGTCGAGGACCCGGTCGAGTATCAGCTCGACCTGATCAACCAGATCCAGGTGGCAGATCACGTCGGCCTGACGTTCTCACGGGCCCTGCGTTCGATTCTGCGGCAGGACCCGGATGTGATCATGGTCGGCGAGATTCGCGATTCCGACACCGCCCGCGTGGCGATCCAGGCGGCTCTGACCGGCCACCTGGTGCTGAGCACCCTTCACACCAATGACAGCCCCGGGGCGCTGGCCCGCCTGACGGACATGGAGGTCGAACCCTATCTGATCGCCTCCGCCCTGAACGGTGTCGTCGCCCAGCGGCTGGCACGCACAATCTGCGGTAACTGCCGGACCTCGTATTTCCCCTCCCCGGCGGCCCTGCTCCAGGCAGGTTGGGAAAAGGCTGGCCCGCGGGCCTTCCAGAAGGGCGAGGGATGCCGCCAATGCCACGACTCCGGCTTCCGGGGCCGGATGGGAATCTACGAGATCCTCGAGGTCGACGACGGCCTGCGCGAGCTGATCCATCGGCAGCAGGACGAACAGGACATCAAACGCTACCTCCGCGATCGCGGCTGGCGCTCCCTTCGCGAGGAAGGCCTGCATCTCGTCGAGAACGGTCGGAGCACACTCGAAGAGGTCCTGCGGGTCACCCATTCGGATACCCAGGAGGAAATCCGGGCCGAGAGTCGCCCGGCGTCGGCAGCCAAGAACACCGCAGGTTGTCCAGAGGGCCAACGGGATCATTCGACACCAGCCTTGGCTGGAGCCGCTCACGGAAACAGGAGTGATTGAGCGTGGCGTTCTGCTATCAGGCGATCGATCCTTCCGGCCGGGCGGTGCGCGACCTGATCCATGCCGCCTCAGTCGATGAAGCCGCGCGCTTGCTCCAGGCTAAGGGACTCCTGGTTACCCGGCTGACCGAGACGGCGGAAAGGGAGACGGCCACCGAGACCCCAGCTGCCGCCGCGAGCCATGCCTCCAAGAAAACCGGACGCGTGCGCTCGCGCGATGTGGTCTACTTCACCCAGCAGATGGCCATGCTGCTCGGCAGCGGAGCCCGAATGGTGCCCGCCCTGCAGGCCGTCGAACACCAGGCCCAGAGCGACGCCATGAAACGGCTGATCCGCCAACTCCGGGCTCGGGTCGAGGATGGCGTTCCTATGAGCGTCGCGTTGGCCGATCATGCCAAGGTCTTTGACGGCGTGTTTCGCAGCCTGACCGCCGCCGGCGAGTCCACCGGACAGATGCCCGGGGCCTTTACCCAACTCGCGGAATACACCAGGAAGCAGCAGGAAATACGGCAGCGGCTGATCGGCGCCCTGACCTATCCGGCCGTGCTGGTGCTCATGTGCTTCGGAGTCATGGGCGGCCTGTTCGGCTTCGTGCTACCCCGCTTTCGCTCGCTGTTCTCCACGCTCGGTGCCGATCTGCCGGCCTCGACACGCATCATGATGGACCTCTCCGATGTCATCGGCAACCACTGGCTCGTGGTGCTTGTCGCCGTCGCCGCGACGGTCACAGGTCTGGTGCTCGCCTTTCGCAGCTCCGCGGGCCAACGCTGGTGGGCGGGGGCGTTCACCCGCGTTCCCGTTGCCGGTTCGATCGTTCGGCGGGTGATCCTCGCCAAGTTCTTTCGAGTCTGGGGCGTGCTGGTGGCCAACAACGTCGGGGTCATCGACGCACTCCATCTGGCCCGGGGCACCACGCGAAGCCGGGCCTTTCATGGCCTGATCGACCACTTGGCTGAGGCCGTGACCGATGGCCGTCTCATCGGCAGCGCCCTTCGCGAGTCAGCGCTCGTGCCGCCCACGATGGCTGCCGCGGTCGCCACCGGGGAAGAAAGCGGGCGGCTGGGTGAGTCACTGTTATTCATCGCCGGGACCCTCGAATCGGAGAACTCCCAGCTCCTGGCATCCCTGTCGCGGATCATCGAGCCGGTGATTCTTGTGGTTATGGGTGTGGTCGTTGGCCTCGTGGCCGTTTCCCTGTTCATGCCGTTGTTCGATGTGGCTACACTGGCGGGAGGAGCCTGAGCGTGAAGTGGCCCAGTTCCAGGCGATCGCTGGTGGCGGTGGACTGCGGGGCCCGCTCGGTCCGGGCGGTGCAATTGGCGTTTGGGGAGGAGCTCCCGACCGTCGTACACTGGCTCAACACCGAGAGCCGTTTACCCGTGTCATCGCCCACCCCAGCGGAAACCGCCGGTGCGAACAACGCGACGGACGCATCCGTGAGACTGGCCGGAATCGAGCAGTTCGAGACCCGTCGGGCGGGTCTTGTGGTCGGATCATCGGAAGTCGAGTACTGCCTGCTCACCGTCCCGGGGGCGGTGTGGTCGCAGGATCCGGCCACCCTGGCCGACGCGATCCGCTGGGAAGTCGGAAGGCGGCTCAGCTGCCCCATCGACGAAGCCGAACTCAGCGCATGGCCTTTGCCCGCTCCGATGGGTGGCGGATCCAACGCCATGGCCGTGGCCGCCCAGCGCCCCGGCATCGTCACCGCGATCGGATCGCTCGATTCGGAACACATGGACTGCGAGTGGGTCGAGCCGGCCGCTCTTGCCCTGGTCAGGGCATGCCGGGCGTCGGCCTTGTGCGAACAGGACGAAATCTGGGGCGTGCTCGACCTGGGCCATACCGGTAACCGGCTCTATGTGGCGGTGGATTCTACGCCCGTGTTTGCCCGGAGCGTCCGTGGCGGCGGGCACGGCTGGACGCAGCTGATCGCCAAGGAACTGCGCGTCGAGCCCGCTCTCGCGGAGGACTACAAGCGAAAGAGCGGTATCGGCACCGACATCCGTGGGTGCCGCACCTCACCCAGCTCGATGGAGCGACTGAACGAAGCGGCCTTGCCCGGCGTCCTACTGTCGATCCTCCGCGGGCCGCTCACGGATATGCTCGCCGATGTCGAACGGGCGTTCCGGTTCGTCATGGAACAGTATCCGCGGCGTCAGGCCGGTGCCCTGGTTCTCGTCGGCGGCGGCTCGAGGATGCCGGGCCTGGCCGACTGGCTGACCCGGGAATTGGGCGTCAAGGCCGCCCCGGCTGGATCGAACGGCGTCCTCAAGGTGACCCCGTCGCATCCCATATCCCGAACGGAAATCTACTCGGTCATGGCCGGCTGCCTGGGAATGGCCCTGGGGGAGGGACCGCCATGACCGCCCGAGTCAACCTCCTGCCCGCCCAGTTCCGGCGTCGTCGCCGCGATCGCCGTCGTCGCCGCCTGTGGATCAGCGCCTGCCTGGTGGTGATAGGTGCTCAGCTCGTGGTATTCCTGCTCATGAGCGACCGGGTCCGCGAGGTCGAGCGACAACGCGCCCAGGCAGTCAGGCTGGCCAAGCTACTCGAACAGGAGAAGACGGATCGCAAGACCGTTCAGATTGAGGCCGCGGCCATGGCTCGCGAAGTCCGGGCGGCGGAGCGGCTCCGCGAGAAGCACTGCTGGAGCCGGTGGCTCGGCAACCTCGGCCTGATTGTGCCCGATCGCGTCGTGCTGACCAGCATCCAGACCGACCCGCCCAAGTACGTGGATTCTCCGGCCTTCGAGATCAGGACCGCCGCCAGCAAACAGAAACCTGCGGCGGCATCCGGCGTGTCGGCCATGCGGATCGCCGGCAACGCCGTCGAGCACCGCGATCTGCTGGCCTTGCTGGAGGCCATCAACGGGACCCATTTGTTCCAGACCGTGCGGCTGGAGGAGGCAAGAAGGGGCAAGCCTGGCCAGCAGGAAGGTGTGAGCTTTCGCGTGACTTGCGAGTGGTAGGAGTCGGCCGTGAAGATCGGACGAGTCAATCTGGGTCTGGTGGACACGATCGGAGCGACGGCAGTGGCCGTCGTGGCGATCGCCGGCACTACCCTCCTCCTCACCGGGCCGATCCGCGAGGCCCGCGGGCTCTGGCAAGCCCAGTCGACGTGTGCCCACGTGGTCCGGGAACTCGACGCCCTCCGTAGCGAGACGAGTCGTTTCCGCGCCGAGGCCGACGCCGCCCGCCGGCAACTCGCGTCTATCGGCGGAGGCCTGCCCGGGGCCAACCAGGTCGAACGCTACCTCGCTCACGTGACCACCCTCGCTTCCGCCCAGGGGATTACCGTCGATTCCCTCGTCCCGACCCCGCCGCGCGAACGGGAGGACCACCGCGAGATCCATGTGTTCTTCACCGGCCGGGGGACGTTTCCAGCTTTCCACCGGCTCTTGCGCGGCATCGAGAGGGAATTGGACTACGCGGATGTAACCCACCTGTCGGTCTCCGCCCTCGGTTCATCCGACGGCCCGGATTGCCAGATGGAATGGTCGCTGCGGATTCGTACCAGTCGTGAAGGCCAGGTGATGGTCAAGGCGGTGTCGCATGCTGTCGCCCCGTAAGAAGTACATCTACGGCACCATCTTCGGGCTCGCCTGCATCGGCTTCGCCGTCGATCGCATCATCGGTCCCGGACCAGAGGAGGCCGGAGCCCGAGAGGCCGCGGCGGGGCCCGCGAAGGCGGCTGCCCCCTCGTCCGCCGCCACCGCGGCCGGGGGTACCAAGTCACCGCCCGCTCCAAGCGAAGCCGCCGCCGCTGCGGAACCCATCAGCCCGGCGGCCCAGAGAATCAGGAACCTGCCGGAGATCACCGAGGTGCGCGATCTGTTTCGGCCGACGGCCACCGAACCGGCATTGTCGGAGACCGAGCAGGCCCGCGAACAGGATGCGGAGCTCGACGAGGTCGCCGCCTTCGTGACTGCGCATCGCCTGGAAGGAACCTTCAACGACGGCAGGAACCGCATGGCAATGGTCAACGGCCGCGCCCTGCGACCAGGGCAGGTGCTGGACGGTTTCCGGCTGGAAAAGGTCGAGCCTTATCGGGCCGTCTTTCGAAACAGAGATCGCGAGGCCGTTCTGACCATGTCCCAAGACAGTCCGAGAATGCAGCAGAAAAGATAGCGGAATCGCCCGTCGTTTTTCCGATGACGTTCTTTTTAAGCCTCGCAGTGCGGCAACCGATAGCACGGATGTCCCCGGTAGAGGGGTCAATTTGTGAGTCGCATTGCCGGCAAAGGATGGAGTACCACCGTGTACGCGAACAAGAACGAGAGCCGAACGGGTTTCAGTCTTGTCGAGCTGGTCATCGTCATTGTGATTATCGGCGTCATCGCCGCGATCGCGATCCCGCGAGTGAGCCGCGGAGCGCGTGGCGCCGGCGACTCCGCCCTGCGTTCCGACCTGGCGGTGCTGCGCAATGCCATCGAGCTCTACGCCTCGGAGCACAACGGGGTCTTCCCCGGCGCTAACGCCGCGGGTGGCAGCTTCGGCGCCGCGGAGACCGCCGACGCCTTCAAGAACCAGTTGCTCATGTATTCCGATGCCAACGGCGCTGTGGCCGAGACCAAGGACACCACTCACGTGTATGGGCCTTATATCCGCAAACAGATCCCCGCCCTGCCTACAGGCACTAACCGCGGCAGCAACGAGGTGACCATCACTGCATCGACCCCGGCGGCTGGCGGTACAACCGGTTGGGTTTACTGCCACAAGACCGGGGAAATCATCGCCAACTGTGCCGATACCGAGAAGGACGAATCCGACAAGCAGTACAACCAGTACTAGGTCAGGGCAATCCGGCCTATTCCTTTGAGCATTGCGTTTCCCGGCGGCAGCGGCACGATGACGTGTGGCTGCCGCCTTCGTTCGGGTGACCGACCATGGCCAGGACGAGAACCAGTCAGCCTATGCGATCGCGGCGCTATGCATTCAGCCTTATCGAGTTGAGCGTCGCTTCCAGCTTAACCGTCATCGTCATGCTCGCCGTCGGCGGAGCCCTGCACCTGATGACCCGCGGGGCCGCGGGCATCCAGGCATCCTCCCAACTGAACGCCGATGCCTCTGTCGCCATGGCCCGCATGCGCCGCGAACTCGGGGCCGCCGTCACCGTCACCAGTCTCACCCCCACCCACATCGAATTCACCCATCCCGATGTCGACGACGACGGGGCCGACGACCTCATCATCTATGACTGGCCGGGCGTCGCCGGCAGCTCGATCACCCGACAGGTCGCCGGCGGTACCGCCGTGCCCATCGTCGAAAACGTCAGCGAGTTCTCCATGACCTCGACCTGCTCCACCGTGGCTTTGCCCGGCGAAACCAGCGATCTGACCGGTGAGGTCGTGCTCGCATCGCACGAGGCCATTCCATCGGGCTCGACCGGATCGTTCGGAGCCGGGCCGATGTCCTCTTCCTCATGGCGAGGCGAGGGATTCAGCGTGTCAGCGGACGACCTCGAGTCGTACAGCATCACCAGGGCCAAAGTGTACCTGAAAGGCACGGGTCTCACGGGTACGCTCTACCTGTCAATCCGCAGTGCCTCGACAAATATCACCTATGAGACGGAGACTCTTTCCCTGAGCTCATTGTCCTCGGCTGAGTATCTCTGGTACGAGTTCACGTTTTCCAGCCTCACCGCGATGAGCCCCGGCACGACCTATTCACTCATCGCCTATACGAACACCAGCTCAATCGGGGCTAATTTCGGGCGCGACGAGTACGACACCAATCCCGTGGGCAGCGACTACTACAAGTACTCCACCACCAGCGGCCTCACTTGGTCAGCCGACTCCGACCGCGATTGCCGTTACATCCTGTACGGCCAGCTGAAGTACGACTCGCCGCAGGAAGGTCAGGCCAGCACCCGCAAGTACCTGACCGGCTTGACTCTTCGGTTCAAACTCGCCCAAGACACCAACATCGCCGAGATGACCTCCGGCGCGTCCTGTCTCAATCGTCCGGAGATCACCGGCTTGTAGGAGTGGAGGCAATGTCGGCTCGACTTCAACTCGGGTTCGGCTACATCGAGGCCGTGGTCAGTGTCGCGGTCATCGGTACCACGGTGGCCATGGCTCTGCACACCTTCGGATCCTTCGCCAGGGGCGCCCTATTCGATCGTGAGACCGCGATCGCTACCGAGCTGGCCGCCCAGTTGGCCGCGGAGATCCGCCCCCAGGCGTTCGAGGACCCCGGTTCAACCATCGTCTTCGGTCCGGAGACCGACGAGACCGACGGCACCCGCCAGGACTTCGACGACGTCGACGACTACAACGGCTGGACGGCTACTCCACCCCAGCGGCGCGATGGCACGCCCATGGGCGAGTACCCGAACTTCAGCCAGAACGTCGTCGTGGAGTTCGACGGCTCGACGGATTTGAAGAAGATCACCGTGACCATCGCCAAGGACGGTAAGGCACGGGCGGAACTCCACTTGTTGAGGGCCCGACATGACGCGGACGCGCGGTGATCGTCTCAAGCGAGCTCGACGTACCGCTCGTCGGGGTGTGGCCGTGTACATCCTGGTGCTCGGCGTCGCCACCATCCTGGCCATGACCGGCTTCACGCTCCTGTCCGTGGCTCGCGCGAATCACCGAATCCACGACAGCCTGCAGAAATCGCTCCAGGCCCAGTGTGTCGCCCAGGCGGGTATCGAGAAGGCGTTCAACTACATGTATGCCAACCCCACGTGGCGGCAGACCATGCCCAACGGCAACTGGTTTACTAACCAGGCTTTTGGCGCGGGCGAGTATGCGGTCAGGGCCACCGACTCCGACGGCAGTCTCGCGGACGACGAGGGCGATGCCTTGACTCTGACCAGCAGCGGCAGGGTCGGCGATGCCGCACACAAGGTGAAAGTGACTCTGGCTCCTCGGCCGCATCCCGCCCTGGCTTTCGCCGCATTCGGGTATTACCAGGCGGGCGTTCGCACAAACGCGGTGATTCAGGGACCCATGCGGTCCAATGGCAGCATGTGGAGCGACGGTAACCTCGATCCCGGGGGCAATGCGTTTTTCGAATCGCTTCAGGGAGCCTACATCAATTCCGCCCTGACGCCCTCCAGGTACGCCTCGACGTCAATGAGCTATCCACAGCCGAGCCTGTCCTCCTACCTATCGCTGGCGACACCCGTCACTGGCACAACGGGTGCAACGGCCAAGCTGAGCAAGTACGTTCTGACGCCGACCCGCAATTCGGAGTCTTCCGCGAACGTAAATGCCAATGGCATCTACTCCCTCGACTGCTCGAATCGAGCGGTGGTCATCGAGAAACTGCGCCTCAAAGGGACACTCATTATCCATAACACTTCGCAGACAGTGACCTTCCAGCACCAGCTGCTGATCGAGCCGAGTGGGTATTCCTTTCCCTCCATCCTGATCTTCACCAATCAGAGCAATGTCGAGTTCAACCTCGACCAGGCGACATTCTCGGAGTCGAGCGATTCGATGGACTACAACGAAGACGGTGACAAGACGGATTCGCCGGCTTCGTCCTTGAAGGGTATTGTATGGACCGACGGTTCGTATATCACGATTCACCGCTCCAGCGCGGGCGTCACGGGGTGCATCATCGGAGGCGGCATCGAGGTCCACGATAGAGCTGTGATTGACGACGACCCCCAACTCGCCCAGGTCATGATTCCCGGCTTCATCGATACCAGCATGAAGGTCATCCCTGGTTCGTGGCGGGAGGAGGAGCCGTGAGCCGGGTACTGAGGTGGAGCTCGTTGCGGTTTGGTTTTGCGAGAGCCTTCAGATCGGAGAGCTGCCGGCCGGGGGGCTTTTCGCTGATCGAGGCGGTCGTGGTCATGGCCATCATGGCCGTGCTCTCGGCCATCGCCATCCCCAGGTTCGCCAACGCGCTTCAGGGCAAGGCGGTCGACCTGGCCGCCCGGCGGCTGGCCACCGACTTGCGCCTGGCCCAGGTTCAGGCCATCAAGACGGTCCAGCAGCAGAGCGTCACCTTCAGCGTGCTGGCCAACTCCTATACGCTGGTCGACATGCCCCATCCGGATCATCCGTCTGCGATCTACACGGTCAAACTCGGCGAGCCGCCCTACGAAGGCGCCGCCATCGCGTCCTTCGACTTCGGCGGCCCGGACACCCTCATCTTCGACCGATTCGGCGGGCCTTCCTCGCCGGGGACCGTGGTGATCGTCCTCGGGGGACGCCAGAAGACGGTCCGCGTCGGGGCAGGCGCCGGCCGCATCACCATCGAATGACGCCGGCGAGCCCTACTTCCGCCACAACGCCTGGTAGCCCAGATGCATCATCAGATGATCGAGCAGAACCAGGGCGGTGAAGGCCTCCGCCACCGGCCAGATCCGGGCAACCAGCGTGGGATCTCTGCGGGTCACCGCCTTCAGCACCGTCTCTTCCCTGGACACCTTGTCGATCGTGTGCTGGTCCTTGCTGATCGTCGGCGTGGGCTTGACCGTGAGCCGGACGATGAGCGTCTGGCCTGTGGTCAGCCCCCCAGTGAGACCGCCGGCCTTGTTGCTCCCGAAGTAGACCTTCCCGTCCCTGGCGAAGAGCTGATCGTTGCACTGCGAGCCGGTCATGTCCTTGACCTGAACGCCGGCCCCGATCTCAACCGCCTTGACCGCCCCGATGCTCAGCATCCGCCCGAGTTCGCCGTCCAGCTTCTTGAAGACCGGCTCGCCCATGCCGGCCGGCAGACCGGTGGCCTGGACCTCGACCACGCCGCCGCTCGAGTCGCCCGCCTTCTTGATCGCCACGATGCGGTCGAACATCTCGTCGGCAGCCGCCAGGTCGGGGCAGAAAAGCTGGGGATGAACGCCGTACTCCGCCCGCACCTCATCCTCGTTCATCGGGATCTGCGGAAAACGCTCGATGAGATCCTCGACTTCCTTGAGCACCGGGAGCTTCTCGAGAAAACGCATGCCCGGCTTGATCCGGCCGGCCTTGTAGACGTGATTCCAGATCGGGTCGTGAACCTTGCGCACCCGCCGGTAAGCCTCCGCCCGGGCCCGGATCTCCTCGATCGGCATGTCCGGGGCAACCACCCCGGCGGCCTCCTTCACGTACCCGGTGACCTCGATGCCATGATTGGCCAAGACTCGCTTGGCGACCACGCCCGCGGCCACGATCGTCGAAGTATACCGCCCGCTGAAAATGCCCGCCCCGATCGCATCGTCCCAGTGGTCGTACTTCATGTAAGAGGCGTAAGAGGCGTGACCCGGCCGCGGTGTCCGGTTCGTGGACTGGTACTGCTCGATGTGCTCGAAGTGCCGGTCCAGGTTCGGAATGAGAATGACCATCGGGGTGCCGTTCGTGTACCCGGCGTTGGTGAAACCCGGCATCGTGTCCGCCGCGTTCACCCCATTGTAGATGATCGGAATGTCCGGCTCGCGCCGCGGCGAGGTGAGATCGCCTTGCCCGGGTTTGCGGATCAACAGGTCCTCGTAGATCTGCTCCTCGGTCACCAGAAGCCCCGGCGGCACGCCCTGTAGATGGATGGTCAGACCCTCCTGGTAGGAACCGCCCGCCACCGTGGTCCGGAACATCGTACCCAGATCGCAACCCAGCATGATTCGGCCTCCCTCGGCTCAAATGCGCAAGCCCGATACCAATGCCATAATACTCGATGCGAACGCGCTTCCACCAGCGTTCCGTATCGCCCTTCACGCGTTCGCCTCGGCGCCGGCTTCGATCGTGCCAATGTCGCGAAGATGGTGAATATCGCCCCAGGTGCCCAGCTTCCACGCTCCCTGGCAGACAAAGAACGTGTTGATCGTGGCGTTGAACAGCCGGTAGCTGAGGGGAATCGCCAAGTCGATACCCAGCGCTCGGCGAAGCAGGCCGTTCAGGACACCGCCGTGGGTCACGATCAACACCCGTTCGCCGGCGTGCCTGGCCGCAATCTCGTTGACGCAGTTCACGGTGCGCTCGTACCGCTGCCGGCCGCTCTCGCCGCCGGGGACCGCGTGATCGGGGTCGCCCGAGACGAACCGGCGGTGATCGTCGGGAAACCGCTCCAGGATCTCGGACATGGTCAGCCCCTGGAAAACCCCCAGCTTGCGTTCTCGCAGCCGCGAGTCGGTCACGATCGCCAGGCCGGTGGTCCGGGCGATGGGCTCCGCCGTCTGGAAGGCCCGGCCCAGATCGCTGCTGTACAACCCGCCAAACCGCTCCTGGCCAAGCCGCCGGGCGATGGCCTCCGCCTGACGCACACCCAGCAGACTCAGGCCGCTGTCCAGGTGGCCCTGAAGGCGGCCTTCGACGTTCCACCGCGTCTCTCCGTGACGCACGACGATCAGTTCGGTCATGGGCTTGTGGTTCATGGCGCTGCCGGGAACGGTCAACCGTCCGGCTCCAGGCGCAAGGCAGCCCCGAGACCGGTCATGCACCCCAAGAACGTGGGGAAAGTCACTTCCATGGCCTCCGCCGTGCTGATCCGCGTCTCGCCGGCGATGGCCGTGGCCGCAACCGCCAAGGCCATGACCACGCGATGATCGCCATGGCCTTCCACGCTCGCCCCGCGAAGATCACTCTGTTCGATGATCAGGCCGTCCGGCCGTTCCGTGATCCGGGCGCCCATCTTCGCCAGTTCACGCCTCATGACCGCGATCCGGTCGGTCTCTTTGAGTCGGGCCTGGGGCACGTTGACCAGCACGGTGCGCCCCTGGGCGAAGCAGCCGACCACGGCCATCATCGGCAGGGCGTCAGGCGTGGCGTTCATGTCGATCTCGCAGCCGGTCAGCCGGCCCGGGCGCACGCGGACACCCCGAGGTCCGATCTCGATGTTGGCTCCCATCGCCCGCAGGTAATCGACCACCGCCTTGTCGCCCTGCGTGTCGCCGAAGTCCAGCCCCTCGACGAGCACGTCGTTGTCGCCCAGCACGCCGGCGGCCAGGAAGAACGTGGCCGAGGAGAAGTCGGCCGGCACGCGAGCGTCAAACGCCCGGTAGCCCTGTCCGCCGGGGATGCGAAACCACCTCAGTCCGTCCCGCTCCAGGCGAATCCCGCAGCGATCCAGCCAGGCCAGGGTGATGTGGACGTAGGGCTGCTCGTTCAGCAGCGGAACGTCGATTTCGCAGGCCCCATCCGCCAGCGGGCAGTTGATCAGCAGGCTGGAGAGGTACTGGCTGGTCACCGCTTCAATGCGGGTCTTGCCGCCGCGGAGGCGGCCACGGGCCACGACCGGGGCGCAGCCGTTGTTGAGCGTGCTGCAGACGTCGGCCCCTAGGTCGGTCAGGGACTGGGCCAACGGCCCGATCGGCCGGCGGCGGATCTGGTCGTCACCGGTGAATACCGCGGCCTGCTCCAGCAGCAGGGCGGCCGAACCCAAGGCCATTCGCAGCGTGGTCCCGGAGTTGCGGACATCGATGACATTGGCCGGCGCAATCGGTCGACCCCCCGTGCCTCGGATGAGCCATCGCCCCGGCGACGTCTCGATGGTCGCGCCCAGCGCCCGGTAGGCGTCGATCGCCGCCAGCGTGTCCGCGGAGTCCAACCCGGCTTCAATCCGGCTCTCGCCGTCGGCCAGGGCCGCCAGGCACACCGCTCGGATCGAATGCGACTTCGAGCCGGGAATCGCGACCGTCCCTTTGAGGCGGGATGCCTCGCCAACCAGTCTCATGTCAATCCTGCGTCCTTTCAGCCTCGCTCGAAGGGGATATGAAGGGCCGCCAGGACCTCGTCCGCAAGCTCGGCTGGCGATCGGTGCCGGGTGTCCATCACCACATCCGCCCACCGGGCATACAGCGGCTCGCGTACGGCCAGAGCCTTGGTCACGACCTCAAGGCCACGGCTTGGGTCCGCCGGGGGACGGTTCACCAACCGCTCCTTGTCCCCCAGAATCCGCCGCCAGAGCACTTCCGCCGGGGCGGTGAACCAGACGATCCTGCCGTTGCGTTTGAGTGCCGCCGGATTGGACGCCCGGAGCACGACGCCGCCACCGGTGCTGATGACCTGTCGGTCACGCCGGGCCACTTCCGCCACCACCTCGCTCTCCAGGTCGCGAAAGGCCTGCTCCGCACCATCGGAGAACAGATCCCGGATCGTGGCCCCCGTCCCTTCCTCGATGAGCGCATCGGTGTCCACGAAAGACCACCCGAGCCGCGATGCGAGTAGCCGCCCAACAGTCGTCTTCCCGCAGCCGCGATACCCGATCAGGACAAGGTTCATTACTGAATCGAGTTTGACCCGGTGTTGCTGCCGTACATCAGGTACATCTCGCCGGAATCGATGCGCCGCTGGCTGGGCTCGAGCGGGTTGATGTAGTCCGCCTTGCTGACGCCGAGCATGATGTCGTCGAAACCGTCGCTGTTGATGTCACCGGCGGCAGAGACGAAGTCGATCGGAGCCTCTTCCGCGGTATCCGCGGCGTATGGGCTGACGAAAATGATGCCCGGCAGTGAGGCGGTGCCGACCTGGTCGAGGTTGAAGCTCTGATTGCGGAGGTGCGGCCCGCCAAAGATCAGGTAGGCCACGCCGTGCCGTCGGATGCCGTCCACCGTGCGGTACTCGTCGGACGCGCAGATCAGGAGGTCATCCATGTTGTCGCCGTTGAAGTCGCCGACATTGCTGATCACTGAACCGGCGTGCCCGCCCGGCTGCGTGCCGTAGAACCGGACGCCCGGAAGCTGGGCCGTGGCGATCTGGTCGACACTGAAGATGTTCTCCCCGGTGAGCCGGCGGCCGCCAAAGACAATCCCGATGAAACCCGAGTCCGTGCCCCCGGGCCCATCGGCATACTGGGCGCTGAGCCCGATGTCCGGCAAACCGTCCTGGTTCATGTCGCCGACAATGGCCTGCATCGAGCCAAATCCGTCATCCTGACGCGTCCCCCAGATCTCCATCCGCGGCGGGTTGAGGGTCTGCAGATCGACAGTCGGCCAATCGGGCCGCCCGAAGATCACGTACACGATACCGGCGCGCTGAATGCCGTTACGGCTGGCTCCGGGCGCCCCGCACAGAATGTCCTGGCTGCCATCCAGGTTATAGTCGCCCGCCGCCGCACCGTAACCCAGATGGTCGCCCGCCGCCTTGCCGATAATCGCCGTGTAGGTGGGAAACCAGTAGGTTCGGCCGCACGCCGGGCAGTCTCCGACCTTGTCATAGACGGGAATGGATTGGCTGTTGTTGGGAATCTGCGTGATGTCCGTCATGTTGATGAAATCGTTGTTGGGCGTGACCACGACGTTACCGCGCCCGCCCCAGGCGTTGGGCGCCGAGATCAGCACCGTCGTGCCGAATCGCGAGGCCGCGGCGCTCAGCCCGCCGCCGCTGATAGCCATGGGCGGCATGGTCCGGACCGTCTCGCCGAACTGATTGTCAGGAATGATCGATGACGGCGTGACCGTCTGACTGGTGTTCAGAACCACTTCCTCGTCTGTGTACCACGCACCGCGGAACCGGGCTCCAAACCAGCCGGCGCCGTCGATCCGATCACTTCCGCACCTGTCCAGCGCGAGCACGCTGGGAAACGACGAACTCGCCAGGTCGTAGGCGGCGGTGTCGTTGTTGTCGCTGGCGATGAGAAACGCGTATCCGCCATCGATCGGGGTCGACCTGGTCACATCGAGATCGTTGGTGCAGTCACCGAACTCGCGATAGTCATACCCGGTCATGGCATCGCCGAGAACCTCGCCGCAGGAAGGATCGTTCGTCTCCGGGTTCGGCAGGTAGTCGAAGTTGCAGGAAGGCATGTTGTTCTCCCCGCAGCAGTCGCAAGGGTCGTCGTCGTGGTCCTCGGGAAAAACCTCCACGTGCGGCACGCCCAGCATGAAGTCCGGCCGGCCGTCGCCGGTGACGTCTCCCATTCGGCACGCGGAGGTGATCCCCGTGGTGCCGGATGTGGCCGGCATGTAGAACATCGCCCCCGGATAGGTCGTCGTGATGCTGTTGAGGGGGACTTCACTCCCGAACTTCTGGGCGTTGGCCAGACCCATGATCAGGTGGGCCATCCCGACGTTGCCGATCTCGTAACCCCGACCGTAGCGGCTCACAATGACGAAGTCATCCACGCCGTCGTTGTTGATGTCGCCGACATCGGTGCCGCCGGAGCCGGCTTGGTCACCGGCGTTGAAACCCAGAAACCGCGTGCCGGTGACGGTCCGTCCAACCTTTCCGAGGTCAATGGTGCCGGCGCCCATCCCGGTGATGCTGATGGTGCCCGGAGCATACGCGTTGACCGGCAGATTGACATGGTCCCACTCCAGGCCACGCACGTAGTAGGGGCTGCCGTCATCCCGCAGAGGAATAATGCCCACATCAATCGACAGGGTGAAACTGCTCGGGCCGGTCAGCTGGTTGACCATGACCGGGTTGCCTTGATTGTCCAACACCGGGTTGCCCTGGGCGTCCGTCAGCGGGACCTGAATGATCAGCCCGCAGCCGTTGTCCTTGCCGCAGCTCAGGATGATGACCTTATCCAGCGTCAGCGCCGTCGGGACTTCGGTGAAAATGTCCTCCAGCGGTGCCGGGTAGCTGCCCGCGGCGCACATGCGAGTGAACACGGTCTGGCGATCGCCCAGACCGTTGGTCAGGAAGTAGTCGACAACGCCGTCGATATCGTTCGTCGGGTCGTTGTCGTAGTCGAGCATCAGCACAATGTCAGGTTTGGTCGACGGGGTCTTGCCGTCGGCGTCCGGGTCGTTGCCGCAGTACTGGATCGCGACCGTGTCACCCTGAGCGGCGCCGAGGTTGATGGCCGGCTCCGGCATGCTGATCGTGGGAGCCATGTTCCCCGGCAACAGACCGTGGCCGTAAAGCAGGATCCGCCCGGTCGCGGTCACCAGCATGTCCGGGTTGGTGCCATCCGTGACTTTGGCCACGATACGGTAGGTTGCAGCCTGCAGATTGAACAGGCCGGTGTTGAGCAGGAACGACCCGACGTTGCCCTGGTCGCTGGCCAGGGCCAGGGGCATCACCACCAGCTCGTTGCCGTTACCGTAGATGTTGTCGGGATCAAGCAGGAGAGTGATGGCCGCAGTGGCCGCCAGGTCCTGTTCAGTCCACTGAACCAGCATCGAGTCGCCAATCTCAATGCTGACATCCGAAAGCGGGTTGGTGAAGACCAGTCGCGGTGACGTCGAGGAGCCGCCCCCCGTGGTGTCGTCGCCAGTCGTCCATCCGCCGGTAGACCAGGTGCCGCCAATGGGCACGACACGGCCAGGCGTTGCGGTCGGGCAACCCTGTCCGACAACCATGGGCAGAGACAGCAGGAGGCCGATCGCCGTGATTGTGCCAATGCCGAGGCTCTTGCGATATCCCGCCATGCGCAACGCATCCTTTTGCTCGTGCTGTGGTTTCATTCCCAGGCAGACAAACACCCCCGCGCGCCCTCTGCCCGCCGAAGGTGGCCTGCCGCCTGTTTTGACCCGCAAGATCCACAAGCACAACCTCTTGCGGGCCGGCGTATTCTACGGAATAGGCAAGAGTCCGGTCAAGGTGGCACCTTGGAGCCCGATCCAGGCCTTGAAACGCACCCCTCCCAGCTCAAGGACGCCGTCGCCGCCGATCGAAGCGGACTTTACCGGTCATGCCGCCCGGCCAATCGCTCCAGCTCACGCATCGCACCCCCGGGATCAGCTCGGCCAAATACCGCCGAACCCGCCACCAGCGTGTCCGCCCCCGCCTGGACCACCGCCGCCACCGTGTCCGGCCCAATCCCGCCATCCACCTCCAGACGCTGATCCGCCCTCAGCAGCCCACGCAACGCACGGCACTTGTCCAGCGTGGATGGGATGAACGTCTGTCCCCCAAAACCAGGCCACACGCTCATCACCAGAACCAAGTCCACCGACGCGATAACCTCTCCCAGAGCCGAAACCTCCGTCCCCGGATTCAACGTCACACCCACCCGGGCACCAACCCCGCGAATGTGGTCAACCACGCGGAGGGGTTCATGCGATACTTCAATATGAAAAGTGAGTAGATCGCTGCCGGCTTGCACAAACGCCGCCGCGTAGCGGACCGGATCCGTGATCATCAGGTGCGTGTCAAAAAACAGCCGCGAGACCTTACGCAGCTTCTCAATCACCGGGATGCCGAAGCTGATATTCGGTACAAAGTGCCCATCCATGATGTCCAGGTGCAGGATCTCGGCACCAGCGGCCTCAATCTTGGCGACGTCATCGGCCAGACGAGCGAAGTCGGCCGCCAGAAGCGAAGGCGCAATGCGGATCCGCGGAGTCGCTAGCTGCCAGGTGTCTTGGGCTGCAGTGGGCACGGTCGGTCGCCTCCAAAACAAAGCCCCGGGCTCGGGTGCCCGGGGCTCGAAGTATACGGGACCCTATCTGCACAACTCAGGCTTCGTCGAGCACTTCGACGGCCTTGAAGCTCTTGCCTTCCATGAACTCCAGACTGGCGCCGCCGCCGGTGCTGACGTGGCTGACCTTCTTGCTCATGCCCATCTGCTCAATGGCTGCGGCACTGTCCCCGCCACCGATCACGGTAATCGCACCCTTGGCCGTGACGTCCACCAGGGCTTGGGCAACCGCCAGCGTGCCCGCGTCGAAGGGCTTCATCTCGAAGACACCCATCGGGCCGTTCCAGGCCACCGTCTTGGCCCCGGCGATGATCTTCCTGAACATCTCCACGGTCTTGGGGCCGATGTCAAGACCCTGGAGTCCGTCCGGAATGTCCCCTGCCAAAGTCTGCGCGGCCGCCCCGGCCTTGAACTCGGCAGCCGCCACCACGTCCACCGGCAGCTTGAGCTTCTCACCGCCAAGCTGAAGCAGCCGCTTGGCCTCGTCCACCTTGTCAGCCTCCACCAGGCTTGTCCCCACCTTCTTGCCTTGGGCCAGCATGAAGGTGTAGTTCATCGCCCCACCGATCAGCACGGTATCGCATTTCTTCAGCAAGGCCTCGATGACCGCGATCTTGTCCGAGACTTTCTTGCCGCCCAGAATGGCGACGAACGGCCGCTTCGGACGGTTCAGCGCCTCGCCTAGGTACTCCAATTCCTTCTTGACCAGGAAGCCGACTACCCGGGGCTTGCCGGCCATCTGCTGGGGAACGGTCAACATGCTGGCGTTGTCACGGTGGCAAGTGCCAAATGCGTCGTTCACGTAAACGTCGGCCAGGGCGGCAAGCTGCTTGGCAAACTTCTCCTTCTTCTCCTTGAGGGCCGGGTCGTCCTTGGCCTTCTTGTCCTTGATCTGCTCTGCCGCGTGAAAACGAACGTTCTCCAGCAGGCAGCAGTCACCGTCCTTCATGCCGGCCACGATCTTCTCGACCTCCGGGCCGACACAGTCCGGAGCAAAGACCACCTTCTTGCCGATGAGCTGACTCAGCCGATCGGCACACGGCTTGATCGTCCACTGCTTGTCGGCCCCCGGGTCCTTGCCCTCCGGCCGCCCCAGATGGCTCATCAGAATCAGTCGGCCGCCACCCTTGAGCACCTGCTCGATGCTGGGCAGAGCCATGCGAATCCGGCGGTCATCCGTGATGTTCCCCTTGTCGTCCTGGGGGACGTTGAAATCCACCCGCATCAGAACCCGCTTGCCCTTCACGTTCACGTCAGCAATTGTCTTCTTGGCCATTCTGCACCTTCCATGCTCCAAACCCACAGACTCGATTCCTGTGACCGGTCGGTATTGTGACGCAAGCTCTCACGGAAATCCAGATCCACAACGGCCGACCCGCCGGTGGCCCATCAGGACCACCAGCGGCGACTCGAGGAGGAGGGCAATCAGACCCGGCCCGGGCCGGTCAGGCGAGCGGCAAGGGCCACTCACCCACACGGGTACGCAAAACAAAACCGGCGTGGCGGTCTGCCCGCCACGCCGTGGCCATCACAGCTCTTTCCTTCTCGCTCCCTTGTCCCCCAGACTTCTTCGCGATCCCCCAGAACGTTCCTTCCCCTTCAGGCCCCTCCTCCCTTCGACTCCAGCACCACCGTCGCTCAGTGGTTCCGTCGACACGGTCACGCCCATGGGGAGATAACCTCCGGTGCCCCCCCTCACCGGTCGGTCACACCGACACTTCCATCGGCACTATTGCCTGGCCTTCGCGTATTGCTCCGCCACGAACTCCCAGTTCACTAGGTGCCACCAGGACTCAATGTATTCCGGTCGGCGATTCTGATATTTCAGGTAGTACGCGTGCTCCCACACGTCCAACCCCAGGATCGGCTTGCCCGGGGCCTCCGCAATCCCCGCCATCAGCGGGTTGTCTTGGTTCGGTGTCGAGGATACGAACAGCTTCCCGTTGCCGCCGACCGACAGCCATGCCCAACCCGAGCCAAACCGAGTAGTGGCCGCCTTGTTGAAAGCCTCCTTGAAGGCCGCAAAGCCGCCCAGATCCCTCGTGATCGCCGCGGCCAGCTCGCCGCTCGGCTCACCACCGCCTTTCTTGCCGGCGGGGGCAAGACTCTTCCAGAAAAGACTGTGGTTGAAATGGCCGCCGCCGTTGTTGCGCACCGCAGTGCGGATCGCTTCCGGCAGCTTCGCGACCTCGACCACAAGATCCTCGATCGTCTTCGCCGCCCAGTCGGCATGGCCTTCCAAGGCCTTGTTGACGTTGGCCACGTAGGCCGCATGGTGCTTGCCGTGGTGTATCCGCATCGTCGTTTCGTCGATGTACGGCTCGAGGGCGTCGAAGGCGTACGGCAAATCGGGCAGTGTGTAAGCCATGTGTTTGTCTCCTTGTTGATGTTGGGTCCGTCCCGAGGGGTCTCCCGAGTTGGAGGGGCGCTTCTCGGCGCCCATCACGGCCGACTTCGGAATCAGCAGGGCGGTTGCGGTCGCACCCCCAAGAACAGACCTTCCGAGTTTCAGCAGGAACTGCCTGCGGGCAATGGGATTGGTCATCGTGTCCACCTCATTTGGCAAATGAGACTCAGTCTCAAAACCAACTCGGTCATATTGTAGGCATCCTCCTGCCCCCAGCCAATTCCATTCCTGCTTTTTCGGCCTACGCTGGGGGATGAGGATCTTCAGTGAATGTAAGAGTCTTTAGAAAATGATGTTAGACGTGCATCGCTTTCCGCGCGGAATGCCGCCTCAGGTGTAGCTCGCCAGCGACCCGTCCCCGGCACCTCGGGTGCGGCATTCGCTAGTCTTTGTGGGTAGCTAGTCCGAGACGCGGGGCAACCCTCCCGAGGCCTCAATCTCCGTAACCCCCAAAATCGCGGATGGCATCAAACATCGCCAGTACATTCTCAACCGGGGTCTCCTCAAGGATCGAGTCATGGCTGGCGCCGGCTACATACCCGCCGCCCGGCTTCATGATCGCTAGCACTTCTCGTGTTCGGGTTCGGACCGAGCCGGGATCACCATCGATGAGCACGTGGTGGGAGTCGATGGCTCCGTTGAATAAGATCTGGCGGCCATAGCGGGCTTTGAGGGTCGCAAGGTCCATGCCGCGACAGGACGGCTGGATGGCGTGAAGCCCGTCGAGCCCAGTCTCGAGCATGGCGGGTATCAGCGGGGCAAAGCCTCCACAGCAGTGCATCATGACCTTGAGGCCGTAACCGTGGCCGAGGTCCACCAAGTGCCGCAAGTGCGGAAGGATGAAGCGGCGGAACAGGGGCTCGCCCAGCAGGGGGCCGGTTTGACTGCCAAAGTCGTTGCCGATGAAGAAGATGTCGATCACGTCGCCCGCGGCGTCGAAGATACGACGGCTGACCTCGGCGTAGTAATCGACGATGTGGCCAAGGACGGCGTCGACCACTTCGGGCTGGTCGTACATCTTGAGCATGAGGTTCTCCATACCCAAGAGGTCAATCGCGTCATGCCAGAAAGGGGACCAGTCGCCGCCCAGGATGGCGTATTGCCGCCCGTAGCTCACCGCGCTGGCTCGGATCTGGTTCACGTCCATCCAGCTGGGGTCGGGCCAGGCGTAAGCATGAACCTGATCGAGGGTGGCGTCGGCCAGAGGGTGCTCCATCGGCTGGCCGTAGCCCAGTCCCCGCCGGTTACTGCCAAAGACCGTGCGATGGCTGGCTCCGGGCGGCAAGGGGAAGGCGGGCCCATCGTAGCGGGCCCAGACCCGGCGGAAGTCGTCGCCGAACCGCACGAGCAGCCCTTCATCGTCGAGCCCGAGGGCCCGCTTGGCCTTCACCCAGAACTCCGGCGACGACCCGCACCAGGCCGGCACCCGATCCGGCTCCTCGTGCTCGAAGGCGGCCAGCACACGCTCACGCGATGTCAGGGACAATGAAATACCTCCTCCATGTTCGCCCACCACTCGCCGGGGGCCCGAGTGGGGAGCGGGTCCTGGCACGGCATGCACACCGCCCACCATCGCTGGGTGGTCGTGTCCGCGGCCATCCGGGCCATGTCCGCCGCGAAGTCGGTGCCCATGTACTCGAAGTAGCTGAACAGATAACCATCCTTGTGGTAGATCGAGTAGTTGCGGATGTTGCACTCCCTGATCATCTTCAGGACATCGGGCCAGACGGCCGCGTGCAGGCTTCTGTACTCCTCGAACTTCTCAGGACGTACCTTCAGAACCATGCCGTATCGCTGCATCATGTCGCTCCTCTCAACACGCCCGGATCGAAGGTTCGCGGGCGCGGATCACCCTGAAAAGAACGGCTTGGAACGGACGGGGCGACGAGGCCATGGGTCCCGACTTATGACCTCGTCGCGGGACGTGTCAATGCCGTGGCCTGGTATGCCCGCTGCACTTCAGGGAGTGGCGTGGGTGACACCCTTGGCGCTGGCGGGCTTCTGGACAGTCAGCTTGCCGTAGGCTCCACTTTTGGTGGTGTCGCTCCAGAGCATGTCCTCCCAGGATTTGCCGGAAATCCACATGTCCTTCACCCGCACGCACATCGCGTTGTTCGAAAAGTACTTGCCGTAGGTGTGCGGCGTGGCGGGCAGATTGACCGAGCCGACACTGCCATCGAGGAAACCGATGTTCCCGAACTTCTTGAGATGCCGCGTGGTTACCCCGTCGTCGTTGTCCCAGGCGCTGTTGGTGACGCCGACGAGATACCAGTCCGGATCCTCCTCGATGATCATCATCGGACGCAGAGGACGCATGTTCGTCCTGTGGTCGGACGTGCTGTAGTTGCTCAGGCTCTTCGACTCGTACTGGTAGTGCGCGCCCCTTACCCAGTTGGGATCTACGCCGCTCATCAGCGTGCTGCCGGTGTAGCTGTACCGCAGAGTGTTGCCGGGACGCAGCGTCTCGTCCGTCGGACAGCAGAAGATGTTCTTGTTGGCCCCCAGGTACTTGTAGATGGTGCCGTCTTCCGGCTGCCTTCCTCCTCTGTTCGCACCGCCCAGCCAGTCGGCATTGCGGTCTTCACTGATCCCCGGCGTTCGCCCCTTGTTTGCCGAGGCGTAGGCCAGGAAGGCGATGCTGAACTGGTGCAGCTGGCTCTGGCACATGACCATCCGCGACTGCTCACGCGCCCGAGCGAATGACGGCATCAGAACGGCGACCAGCAACGCAATGATCGCCACCACCACAAGGACCTCAATGAGGGTAAAACCTCGACCACCGTCCATCGGTTTCATGTCCGGCCTCCGCTCGAGTTCCGATCTGATCTCTCCCGGACTACCTGCTCATGCGATTCAGATCCGCCAGGTGCCGCTCGATCAGATCTTTGACCTCGCCGTCCTTCTCTTCCTTCCCGAGATCCTGCAACGCCTGCTTCGCTTCACCGACCGGACCGATCCGGCGAATGATCATCACCAGGTGCGTCCTCAGGACCGGATCGTCCTCCGCCTTCCGGTACGCCGCGACAATGCCGGGAATGACCTTGACGCCGCGCCGGCCCAGTTCAATCACCATCGGGTCCCGCTCGTCGGACTTCGCGGCGATCAGCCGGGCCAGAACCTGCTCGTCGCTGCCCTTCACCGAGGCGGCCAGCCCGCCCAGACCCCAGAGCAGGATCGCGATGACCGCCACACCGCCCACGACGCCCACTGCAGCCCAAACCTTCCATGCCCCGTCCGTGGAGGTCTCCATGCCCGTGTCTACGCTCCGATGTGTTCGCGTTCGCCCTCGTCCGCTGCTGTCGCCCGACACCTCCCCGGATCGAACAACGCTCTCTGCATCGATTGTATCCTCATCAACCGCCCCAGGGTAGCCCCCAGTGCTCACCCAGGCAAAAACAAACCTTCAGCCCGCCTTCTGCTGCGGTCGAGAAGCGCTGCGGTCGATTCCGGGATTCGGCTCACACGGAACGGTCGAACTCGCCCAACTGAAGCGGGTAGCGGCCATGCTCCCTGACCAACTGAACCATGTAGTCATAACTGGCAAAATCCACGTTCTCCGGGATCGAGTGGTCCGACTGAATAACGTAACCGCCACCCTTGGCCGCGTTCAGCTTCGTGAGAACCTCACGGCGGATCCGGCATGGGTCGTTGGTGGCCAGCACCCGGGCGTCGATATTGCCGTTGAATGACCACCGCTGCCCATACTTCCGCTTGAGCTCGACCACGTCCAGCCCGGCCTTGGCTTCAAGCGGGTTGTACGCGTCCACCCCGGCCTCAATCATGTCCTCGTAGATGCCCGATGCATTGCCGCAGCCATGGTAAATCGCTTTAAGCCCCGCGGAGTGGATCACGTCGCAGATCCGCTTGAGCTGGGGTTTGTACACCTCGCGCCAGTACCTCGGCGAGAAGAACATGCCCTTGACGTAGGCCACGTCACCCCAGATGTACAGGCCGGCGAGCCGCTCGCCCCCAACCGCGATCTGGGCCTCGGCGATGCCCACCACGAAGTCCCCAAGCCGCTCAATGAACCGGGCAATCCGGCCAGGCTCCTCCCCCATCTTCAGGAGCGCGTTCTCCGTTCCGATGATCCGCCAGAGCATCTCGTGGGGCTCGCAGACGCTCCCAAATACGCAGAAATCGCCGGCGTACGCGTCAATGCGGTCGATCCAGGCCGGCAGGCCCAGGTTCAGAGCATCACCCACCGCGTTGATCTGGTCGTCGATCGCCACGCTGAAGCGGCGCTCGTCCCGCGGGTCATCGAATCGCAGGGCGTCGATCTCCTCGAAGGTCTTCGTCTCAAAATCACGGTACGCAGGCATGGGGCAGCACGAGCGGAGCTCGATCGTCGCTCCAAAGCCGGTCTTGACCACCTTGCGGTCCTCGCCATCCTCCACGACGCGAACACCCTCGATGTGCGGGTCCATGTTGGGATTGATGACCACCATGTCCAGGTCCCAGTATCGGTAAGGGTCGAAGTTGTGCGGCAGGTGGTTCTCGCGCTTGGCCCGGCGGATGAAGTTGGTCCAGAAAAACTCCCCAATGGGCACCCGGTCGGGTTGCCGGCGACTGAGTGCGGTGATCACTCGCTGACTCTTGGCGTTGGCTTTGCCCACGGAAGAAATCCTCGCTGCAAGACCTGATCTCCTGATGCGGAACACGGTAGTCATGACCACGCGAGCCCGCAAGGGGGCAGTCCCGGCCGGCCACGGCCGTGGTATACTCGAGGCCGGCGCGACCCGGCCTTTCAAGGAGAACCACGATGACCTCCAAGGAACGAATGATGCGAGCCCTGGCGCGTGAGAAGCCCGACCGCCTTCCCGTCACCGTTCATCAGTGGCAGCCCTATCACCTGAACACCTATATGGACGGGATAGACGCCCTGGCCGCTCTCCGGGCGACCGGCATGGACGCCGCCATTCAGTACTTCGAGACCATGGGCCAGTTCTGGGTGCCCGAGTCCACCGCAACCGCCGGTGTGCCCAACTGGCGCGACGAGGCGACAGTCGTCGACGCTGATCCCCTCCACTGCGTGGTTCACCATACCATCGCCACGCCCGGCGGCCGGCTTTCCTACAAGACCGAGGGCAACCTGATCACGACCTGGATCACCGAGTACCTCATCAAACACCCGGAGGACGTGGATCTGATCCAACGCTACATGCCCATCGCCCGTCTGGATCGTCAGAAAGTGGCGGCCGCCTACGACGCCGTCGGTGACGCCGGCGTCCTTCGAGGCTTCGTCTGGGGTGACCAGGCCGGCTGCTGGCAGCACGCGTGCTGCCTCATGGATGTGCAAGAACTCATTTTCGCCGCCCACGACGACCCCCCTTGGGTCCATCGCCTGATGAGCGTCCTCCTCGAAAAGAAGCTCCGATTCATCGAGGAATCGCTCCGCGGGGCTAGGTTCGATCTCATCGAGACCGGCGGCGGGGCAGGCAGCGACACCGTTATTTCCCCGGCCATGCATCGCGAGTTCTGCCTGCCGTACGACCGGCGCATGCATCAGGCCCTGCACGACGCCGGTCATCGGGTGAGCTACCACACCTGCGGCGGGATGATGCACATTCTCGACCAGATCGTGGCCAACGGGACCGATGCCTCCGAGACGCTCTCACCGCCTGGCGTCGGCGGAAACATCTCCGATCCCGGCAAGGTCCGGCAAGCCTTCGCCGGCAAGGTCGCGATGATCGGCGGCATGGATCAGTTCAACGTCCTGACCCGCGGCACGGCCAACCAGATCCGGGCCGAGGTCCGGCGTCTCTTCGAGGGCTTCGGCCGCGACGGCGGCTACATCCTCTCCGTGGCCGACCATTTCTTCGAAACACCGGTCGAGAACCTGCGGGTCTACTCCCAAGCCGCTCGAGAATGCGCGTACGACTAACGGCGAAACCTCAGAGACGGAGTGGCGCGACGCAACCGTATCGAGATCCTCCTCCCTCGATCGGCCAGCCCACCCTTTCTCGACAAGGGAGTCGACCGCGACGACATGGCCCGGCCGACTCAGTGCCGGACACAAGGGCGGTCTCCTGGGTGTGGCCGCCCTGGTCGCCTTGCTCTATACCGGGGTCATCTTCAATCACGAGGCGTGGATCCACCGCTTTGGGCACAACGAAACCGCTCTGGCGATCGAAAAACGCCTGCATCGGGCGGGGCAGACGATGTGATCCTGCCGGCTCAGGCAGACTGATCGTGGCGACGGAACATCATGTAGACAATGAGATTAGGAACGCCTCGGCTTCGATCCAGGACCATTGGCGGCAAACAAACTCACAGGGTATAATCCCCTGCACTACTCCGAGAGTCCTCGGATGCCGCCAAGGAAGCACGGATGCTGACTGGAGCCGCGAAGGTGCGAAATGGTGAGGGATCGACGAGAGGTTCCCAACAATGCGCCCCGCATGGCTGCTTTCACTGTCCGCCTTCTGCTTCGGTCTCTGCTCCCTGACCGCGACCGCCGACCTGCGCTCATTCCTCGACGCCGTTGCCCAGGTCGAAACCGGAGGCTCCGCGAATCCCGCCTTCGCCCGCGGCGACAGCGGCCGGTCGCTGGGACCCTATCAGATCAGCTGGAAGTACTGGAAGGATAGCGGGGTGAAAGGCAGCTACCGTTGGGTCACGAACAAGGCCTACGCCGAACAGGTGATGCTCGCCTACTGGCGGAAACACTGCCCCCAGGCCCTTGCCCGTCGGGATTACAGGACCCTGGCCCGAATCCACAACGGTGGCCCGAACGGCACTCGCGAGCAGAAAACCTGCGCTTACTGGCAACGCGTGCGCCAAGCCATGCGCTAGCCAATGCAATCAACCTCGATTTGTGGTACAAGCTCGCCATGGCTCTTGAACGCTTGCAGAAGGTCCTCGCCACCGCCGGTCTCGCTTCGCGCCGCGAGTGCGAGGAGATGATCCTCGACGGCCGGGTCGCAGTGAACGGCAAGCAGGTCTCCACCCTGCCGGCGCTCGCCGATCCCCAGTCCGATCGAATCACCGTGGACGGACAGCTACTTCGCGCCCCTCGCAAGGTCTACTTCATGCTCCATAAACCCAAGGGCGTGCACTGCACAAACGATGATCCGCAGGGCCGAACTCGGGCGATCGATTTGCTCCCCCGCATCCCCGAACGCGTGTTCCCCGTCGGCCGGCTCGACGCAGACAGCACCGGCCTGCTGCTCCTGACCAACGACGGCGAATTGGCCCAGCGAATGACGCATCCGCGATTCGGCGTGCCCAAGACCTACCGCATCCATCTGCCCGGTCTCGTGGGCAACAATGAGATCGCCCGCTTGCTGAAAGGCGTCTGGCTCCACGAAGGCAAGGCCCATGTCTCCGAGGCGAGCATCGTTCACGCCGGACGCGACGGCAGCATGATCGAAGTCACGCTTCGCGAGGGACGTAACCGCGAGATTCGCCGGGTGATGGCCAAACTGGGCTTCAAGGTCCGCAAGCTGGTCCGAATTCGCATCGGGCCACTGTCGCTGAGCGGCCTGCCAATCGGTGCATCCCGGCCGCTGAGCCCCGACGAGGTCAAATCGCTGCGCCACTACCGACCGCCAGCACCCAGGAAGAAGCCCGCGGCCGAAACGGGGAATTCGAAGATGGAAAAAAGTGTTAAAAAGAGCACGGAGCGCAAGACCACGCCCGCGGCTCAACCCGACAGGAATACCCGCCGCATCGCCGCCGCCCCCGACGGGACCACGATCCTTCGCCGTCGGTGATCGACGCCGCGGCAGCCAATGACCTCAGAATCGCCCGAACAGATCGTGGTCCGGCCATTGGGTGACCCGATCGGCCGCTTCATGAAGCAGGCCGTCGATGGCTTCGCTGGACGGCATGGACTTGCCTTCCGATCGCTGATTGAAGAGCGCCACCCAGCTCAAGCCATCCCAACGCCGCACCAGCACGGTAAAAGTGCCCGGCAGGCTGCCGTTGTGCCAGGTGTTCATCCGGCCCGCACCCACGATGCGGACCGACCATCCCAACGCGTAGAAGCGCTGATCGCTGTCCGGCACGCCGGGTGGCCGCTTCCACATCTCCTCCAACGAGGCCGCCGACAGCAGAGGACGCTTGCCCTTCGGATCCAGGGCCGCACTGAACCGGGCCAGGTCGACGGCCGACGCGATCCATCCGCCGTGAGCGTCCATCGTGTGGAGGTTGAAGCCACCGTAGGTCTCGGGGACCTTTGCCGGCGGGTCCGCTCCCATCACGCTGTCCTCCTGGCTGTTCGAGGGATCCACGTATTCGACCTCGCCGGGGAAACGCTGAGCAGGCAACGAGTGCCCGACGCGCATGCCGCCGGCCCCGACGGGAGCCAGCACACGCTCGCGAATGCAGTCCTCATAGGTCAGACCGGTGACCTTCTCGATGATCCGGCCCAGGATGCAGTAGCCAAAGTTCGAGTACGCGTACTGTGTGCCCGGATCGAACTGGAGGGGCTGGGTGGCCATGTAGTCGATGACCATTTGCGGCACGGTCGGCAGGGGACGCCCCAGCGCCTTGGCGATGATCTGGTCGCGGAACATGGGATCAAAGGCCTTGTCACGGTCCCATCCGCCACGGTGAGTCAGCAGGTGCCGCACCGTGACCTGCGCGATTCGCTTGTCCTTCCAGCGGCTGACGTCGAGGAGCTCGCCGATCGGCTGATCAAGACGGAGCTTGCCCTGCTCGACAAGTTGAAGCATGCCGACGGCGGTGATCGGCTTGGAAATACTGGCGATCCGGAACATCGCGGTCGGCGGGACAGGCGGCTTTCCCTCAGGCGCCCACCTGTACCCGCGAGCCAGAACAAGCCGCCCGTGTCGCAGGACCGCCAGACTGCCGGCGGGGATGTTGCGATCCTTCATGTAGCTGGCCATGACCTCGTCGAAGGCGCTGAGCCCGGCAACCTCAGGACCGGTCTGCGTCCAGACACGAACCGGTCCGGACGACGGCTGGCTCGAGGGATGCGCCCCGGAGTCACGCGCACGGTCTCCAACGGAAACACAGGCAAGCGACATGAGACACGGGATCGTGGAAAGGAGGATGATCGGTCCGACTGCACGTCGATGGTTCAACTGTTGCACTCCTGTCCGTGATCCCGGTCGTCGTCCCCCAATGGGAATCCCCGCCTTGCCGGCGAGACCATCATAGCAGCCGCTCGCAGGAGGGAGCAGGGGGCGGGACGCATCGATCCCCGGTGGCCAGGAACAAGCGAGTGTGGCTGATGCTCGCCACCCTCCCCGCCGATCATGGGAACCTTCGCTCGAAGGCGTGCTCGACACCCCCTACGAGATGTACTCGTTGAGCATGTTCTCCAGCATCTCCTGCCGGCCGGACTGGATCCGGGGCTCGCCCTGCGCCAGGGTGTACTTCTCCATCTCCGCGAAGGTGGCCTTGCCCGCGGCGATCTTGCGGCCGAAAGCCGTATCCCAGGCAGCGTAACGCTGGCTGACGAACTTGGCGAACTTGCCGTCCTTGATCATCCTGGCCGCGATCTTGAGGGCCCGGGCGAAGGTGTCCATGCCGCCGATGTGGGCGTGGAACAGGTCGACCGGGTCAATCGACTGGCGACGGACCTTGGCATCGAAGTTCAGACCGCCGGTCCTGAAACCGCCGCCCTGAAGCAGGGTGTACAGCCCGAGCGTGCAGTCGTACAGGTCGGTCGGGAACTGGTCGGTGTCCCAGCCCAGGAGCAGGTCGCCGCGGTTGGCGTCGACCGAACCGAGGATGCCGTTGGCCACGCAGAACTCCAGCTCATGCTGGAAAGTGTGCCCGGCCAGCGTGCCGTGGTTGGCCTCGATGTTGAGCTTGAAATGGTCGACCAGGTCATACTTCTGCAGGAAGGCAAAACAAGCCCCGGCATCAGAGTCGTACTGGTGCTTGGTCGGCTCCTTGGGCTTGGGCTCGATGTACAACTGCCCGCGGAAGCCGATCTTCTTCTTGTAGTCGACGGCCATGTGCAGGAAGGCGCCCAGGTGATCGAGTTCCCGACCCATGTCGGTGTTCAGCAGGGTGTCGTAACCCTCGCGCCCGCCCCAGAACACATACCCCGCTCCACCGAGTTCCTGGGTGACTTCCATGGCCTTCTTGACCTGGGCGGCGGCGTAGGCGAAGACGGCCGGAGAGGGATTCGTCGCGGCCCCGCCCATGTACCGCCGGTTCGAGAACAGATTGGCCGTCCCCCAGAGCGGCTTGATTCCCGTGTCCCGCTGGAGCTTGCGGGCCAGCTTGACGATCCGGTCAAGGTTCTTGTTGGACTCGGCCAGCGTGCCGCCCTCGGGGGCAATGTCCCGATCGTGGAAGCACCAGTAGTCCACGCCGAGCTTGGCGAAGAACTCAAACGCCGCCCAGAGAGTCATCTCCGCCACGGTCATCGGGTCGCTCGAGTGGTTATACTTGCGGATGATGGTGCCCGGTCCGAAAGGGTCACTACCCAGACCCTTGAAAGTGTGCCAGTAACACACGGAGAAGCGCAGGTGGTCGGCCATGGTCTTGCCCAGGACCTTCTCGCCGGCGTCGTAGTGCTTGAAGGCCATCGGGTTGCGGGACTTGGGGCCCTCGAACTTGACCATCTTGACTTCAGGGAAGAATTCAGGCACGGTCGTTCACTCCTTCTGTTCGATAACCCGGCGCGGTCGTGGCCAGTCCGGTCGCACGGACACGGCTGAACATGCGGCGTTGCCTTCCAGCACCGCTCGACGGCTTGTTGTAATCGCACCAGGGGAGACGGTCAATCGGATCGGAGGAGTCGTCACGCACCCACGGGCTCGAGGAACAGCGGGTCGGCCATGCCGGCCTTGCTGAAGCCCAGCGCCCTATTGACACAACCAAGGCAGCGGCCACAGGGCTTGGCCCCGCTCGCGTAACAACTCCAGGTCAACGCGTAGGGGACCTCGCACTTGAGCCCCAGCCGCACGATCTCGGCGCGGCTGAGATCAACCAGCGGAGCATCCACCAGGATGTCCTGCTTGGCCGGGAAGGCGTAACGCAGGGTCAGATTGAAGGCTTGGACGAACTCACGCCGGTAGTCGGGATACAGCTGGGCTAGCGTGGGGCCTGTGCCGCCCGGGCCCTCGCTGATTCCTACGAAGATCCGGCGGGCCTTGATCGCCCCGGCCCAGGCGGCGGCCAGACCGAGCATCGAGGGTAACACGCCGGGCGCGAAGGTCGACGGCGTCTCCTGGCTGAGCGTGTTGGCATCCTCGATGGAAAGCCGCTTGGATACTCGACTGTTGCCGCCAAACGCGGCCATACAGGGTAGCTCCGCCGCCAGCGTCTTCTCGATACCGAAATGAGCGGAAAGCTGCTCGAAAGCGGCCAGTTCACGGTCCGCGGATCGGTGGTTCCACCCGACATGAAGCAGGACCGGTTCGTACTGCTCTCGGGCAATGGCGGTAATGACCGCGCTGTTGACACCCCCGCTGACGAGAACCACCGCCCGGTCCATGTACAGAGCCTCCTTACGGTAATCGGTTCATCGGCTCGGATACCCGGCGGAATCAGTTTCCCCGGAGGCTGGGCTGGACAAAGCCGGGGTAAGGTCCGAGAATGCGAGGCTGGTCTCAATGCCGTGCGGAAGGGAGCGTCGGCCGGTCATGCCCATCGCGTTCTCCACAGTCGATTGGTCGATCGTGGCCGTCTACCTGTTGATCGCTACCGTGCCCGGGTTCCTCTGTCGCAGGTACGTTCGCGGCCAGGAAGACTTCCTCCTGGCCGGGCGGACGCTCAGCGTGTACTTGGCCGTCGCCACGCTGACGGCCACGGAAATGGGACTGGTCACCGTCATGTACATGGCCGAGATGGGCTTCCGAAACGGCTTCTCGGGCATGATCCTGGGATTGATCGCCGTGGTAACGTCGGGATTCGTCGGGCTGACCGGCTTCATGGTCTCCGGCCTGCGAGCCTCGGGCGTGACCACGGTCGCGGAGTACTACGAGAAGCGCTACAGCCGAGGTGTGCGGATCCTCGGGGGAGTGATCATCGCGACGGCGGGCATCCTGAATTACGGCGTCTTCCTCCGAGTGGAGGCCGATTTCGTCCGGCTGATCACCCAGATGCACGACTTGACCCTCTCGGCCGGGTGGCTCGGGGACGCTCCGGTCGTCGTGCCGTCAATCAAGCTGGCCATGGTCATTCTCGTGACCCTCGTCCTGGTCTACACCCTTCTGGGCGGCATGGTCTCCGTGGTGCTGACCGACTACGTCCAATTCATCGTCCTGTCCGCCGGCATGGCCGCCACGACCTGGTGGGTGCTGACCACGCCATTGGTCGGCGGGCTCCAGGGAATGGCCGCCGCAGTCAATACCTACCGCCCGGACTATGGAATGAACCCCTTCGTGACCGCTAAGGAGGGAGCGCTCGGCATCGGCGTGGCCTGGATCATCTGGCAGCTCATGCACTGGACGGCCACGAGCAACTGGCAGACGCAGGCCTTCCGTACCGCGGCGACCGACTCGCCCAGGACGGCGAGGATCATGTGGGTGCTGACCGGCGTGAACTACTTCGGCCGGGCGATCATCCCCATGCTCTGGGGCGTGGCCGGTCTGGCCTTCGTCGCCGCGAAAGGAGCCGAGGCAGTGGCCAACGCAGACTCGCTGCAGGCCATGCCCAGCCTGCTGACCCACCTGCCGGCCGGTCTGGTCGGCTTCATGCTGGCCGGCATGCTCGCGGCCCTGATGTCCACGCACTCCAGCTACCTGCTTGCCTGGAGCGGCGTCCTCACCCAGGATGTGGTTGCGCCGGTCCTCGAGCTCCTTGGCGTCACCCTGCCCGCGTCCCTGCGAATCTGGATCACCCGGTTCTTCATCCTCTGCCTGGCCGCGTTCCTCCTGTGGTACGGGCTATGGTTCAAGGCCAGCGGGGCAATCTGGAACTACCTGTCCATGACCGGGACAATGTATCTCTCCGGCGCCGCCGCTCTGGTGGCCTTGGGCCTGTACTGGAAGCGGGCCAATGTGACCGGAGCCTACTGTGCCATCCTGGGGGGAGCGTTACCCGGTCTGACCTACCTCACCCTGCGGATGGCCAGCCTGGTCATCGAGCCCGCGATCCGCGATGCCGGGTACGTTCCGCAAACCGCCATCGCCCGGATGAGCGCCGCCCTGACCGAGACGTGGACCGGGATCCTCAGTTTCCCGCTGGCCGCCCTCGGGATGGTCGTGGGCAGCCTGTGGGCCGAGGGCCGGCGCGATCAGGCGACCGGGCCCCGGATCGGCACCGGTTCTTTCATGGCGGGAGGTGGGGCATGAGTGGCTGGTTGGATTGCTGGAAGACCGTCCTGTACCTCGCCATCGTCTCCTACTTCGGGCTTGCGATCGTGGTCTCTATCGGCGGCTTCTTTGACGTGAAGCGCATGTTCAAGCGCCTGGGTGAGGCGAAGAGTCGGCCCGAGCACGTCACACCGCCGCCCGCCCTGCCGGTTGGCGAAGTTGACCGTTCCCAGGGCCATGCTTGAAACGGATCCCACTTGCGACCCCGCTCACACATCAAGTTCCTGCGGATCTATCCGCTCTCGATCCCGCTGCGAAAGGCGTTCGGCCATGCCGCCCATGTGCGGCAAGACGCCGACCCGATCGTGATCCAGGTCGAACTGGCTGACGGCACGGTCGGCTACGGCGAAACGCTGCCCCGGCCGTACGTCTCCGGGGAGACCCCGGAATCTGTCATTCGGACGATCCAGGACGAGTGGCTGGAGGGCTTGGTCAGACTGCGGCCGGCCGGCTTCCCCGAGGCGATGGAGTGGATCGCCGGCCTGCCGACGCACAACGCCGCGGGACATTGCGCCACCGCCGCCCGGGCCGGGATCGAACTCGCCTTGATCGATGCCTATTGCCGGCACTTCGGCATGCCGGTTGGCGAGGTCGTGGGCTGGTTCGGGCTCTCCGGGCTCGGTTCGCCGGAGAGCATCCGCAGGATGCGGTACAGCGCGATCCTGTCCGGTGACAATCCCGGTAGTCTGACCCGCAAGACGCGGCTGATGTGGTGGTACGGCCTGCGTGATTTCAAGTTGAAGGTCGGCTACGAGGATGACGAGCAGCGTATTCGCTCCGTAGCCCAGACCCTGGGCCGGTCGCTGGGCCGAACGACGACGCTCCGGCTGGACGCCAACGGTGGCTGGACACTGGATCAGGCCATCGATCGCCTTCGGGCCGTGGCCGACTTGCCGATTGCGTGTGTCGAGCAGCCGCTGGCGAAGAGCCGGGACGTTGACCTTGTGGTTCTCAGGCAGGCGGTGAAAGTGAACGTCATGCTCGATGAGTCGCTGGTCACGATCGAGGATGCCCAACGGCTGCATGGCCTTGGCGTTCTCGACGTGCTGAATGTCCGGATCAGCAAGAACGGCGGATTCCTGCCCGGGCTTCGCCTCGCCCACTTTGCCCGCAGAAACAACTTGGACTATCAGCTCGGGTGCATGGTCGGCGAAACCAGCATCCTGTCGGCCGTGGGGCGGCGATGGCTGGAGCAGGTGCCCGGCGCAAGCTTCGCGGAGGGCAGCTACGGGCGGTTCCTGCTTTCCGGCGATATTACCTCCCGGCCGGTGGGCTTCGGCCTGGGCGGCCGTCCGAAACCGCTGCCCGGCCCAGGCTGGGGCGTGGAGCCCGATCCCGCGCTGCTCGAACGCTACGTCCGGCCAGGAGTGATCGAGTTCCCGTTCTAGCGGAATGCCCCGGGCACGATCGCCGCTACTTCCCCTTCGCCTCATAGCACAGGAGCGTCCCCTGATCACGCAGATAGAGTCGCCCGTGGGCAATGGTCGGGTGAGGCCACGCCTTCTGCCGGGCTCGGTCCGGCTGGGCGAAACGTCCCTGCTCCGCGAAACCGTCCGGAGAGGCCCTAACCAGTATAAAGATATCTTTGTCTTCTTCTCGGAAGTACAACATCCCGTCCGCGAACGAAACGCAGCCCTTCCGGAGTTTGTCCTTCTCCGCCCAGAGCACCTTGCCGCTGCTGATCTCCTGGCAGACCAGCCCGCGGCCGTCGGAATGGCCAAATACCTTCCCGCCGGCCTGGACCACGCCACCGTGGTGGTTGGCCATCTCCTTGCTCGCGTAGACCTCCTCGACCGAGAACCGGCCGTCCTTTGCCGTGATCCTGAATGCGTGGCAGCCGACGTCGTATCCGGAGGTCACGTAGGCAAGGTCGCCCACCGTGCAGAGGCGGTCACCCACAACGGCAATACTGGCATAGCCCGTGCCCAGGCCAGTGGCTTTCCAGGCCAGAGCCGGCCCGTCGGGCCCCCATCGCTGGAGCAGCCCGGTATCGGCCGACCGGCCGTCGCGAGCCGGACCCCGCCACTGCGGCCAGTCGGCGGCACGCACCCAGGTGGCCACGGCCAGGGACGCAACGCCAACCACACACAGCGTGAACCTGAATCCTGTCCCTTTGTTCGTCATGTCCATCACCCGTCAGACAGCCTCGACGGCGAGCTTGCCCGGTGGCGCCACCGGGTCCACGCAGTGTTGTATGCCCGCATACCCCGGACGACGATGTGCCCGCCGGGCCCTGGGGGCTCATCCGCTCGCTATCCGGTGTTCACGACTCGGCCCGTCCCGTGGCTGTGTCCGTCCAGGGTGTGCCGGCATGTCCGCAGGGCCGAACAGCGAACGCCGGCGGTCGTCGCCGCAACCGCCGGAAGGCGATGGGTGCGCAGCTATAGAAGGTTTAGCCAGTTAATGCAGTCATTTCGTTCGGCGGCGCTGCCCCGGGATCCCCCCCTACTTCCCGCTTGCCTCGGTGCAAACATCTGGGCGTATTGACGCAGGTGTCCGGGAGGCGGAGTCGTTCGACGGGGCGGCCTTGGACTAGGTGCGACTCGACGATCTCGGGCACGTCAGCGGGGGTCACGAAGCCGTACCAGACGGCCTCGGGGTAAACGACCAAAGTGAGGCCGTGTTCGCACTGGTCAAGGCAGCCGGCGGCATTGATCCGGACGCGGCGGCTGAGGCCCCGGCTGGATAGGGCCTGTTTGAGCGCTTCACGAACCGCCTCCCCCTGCCTAGCGGCGCAGCAGCCCCGCGGGTGGCCGTCGGGGCGGACGTTGGTACAGACGAAGACGTGACGTTCGAAACCGGGCATGAAGACTCCTCCCAAGGTTGCATTCGGCATTATGTTAGTCCATAGTACTCACCATGGGAACGCCGGCCGTGTTCTGGGATCGGGACGACACGCTGATCGCGGATCCGGGCTATCTCAACCATCCGGACCAGGTCCGACTCATGCCCGGTGCCGCGGAGGCCTTGCGGCGCACCACGGCCGCGGGCTTCGAGAATGTTGTGATCACCAACCAGTCAGGTGTGGCCCGAGGCCTGATCGATGAGCCGACGCTGAGGAGCATCCACGAACGTGTTCACACTTTGCTGGCTGAGGCGGGCGCCAGGCTTGATGCCATCTACTACTGCCCCTTCCTGCCGGGTGATGAGGCGGTCGTTCCGGAGTACCGCCAGGACAGCGATCTCCGCAAACCCAAGCCGGGAATGTTGCTCAAGGCTTCGCTCGAGCGCAAGATCGAGTTGGTGGCATCGTGGATGATCGGGGATTCGCTTCGCGATACGCAGGCGGGCCGATCGGCTGGGTGCCGCACGATCCTGCTCCGCAACGGCAAGGCCGCGGCCTCCGAGCCGCCGAAGGACACCTCGGTTGACTTCACGGCCAACACGCTCGGCGAGGCCGTGGACATTGTGCTGAAACACACCCGGAAGACGGAGAAGACCGCGGCTGCCGTTCAGCCGGCGGCTCCCGCCGATCCGGCCGCCATCTTGCAGGAAATCCTGACTTTCCTGAAGATGGCGGATCGCCGGGCGCAGTCGGAGGACTTCGCGCTCCCGCGCCTGGCGGGGGCAGTCATCCAGATCATGGCCATCGGGGCGATGCTCTGGGCCATCTTCGGCTGGCTGATCGAGCCAGGGGGCATCAGGACACAGATGGATCAGTTGCTGGCTCTGCAGACTGGAACCACCCGCCTGCTCTTCGCGGTCATCCTGCAGTTGATGGCCCTGACCTGCTTCACCGCGTCCTCTCGAAAGAGGTAGCCGCCCTGTCTTGTGGGCGTCGCATCCGGATACCAAGACCTTGCCGACCGCTGAGCGCCGCGCTCAGTGCCGCATGGCGATGCTGACGATGGCCGCGACGATGGTGGTGAGCGCCAGGGCCAGGGTGACGACGAACAACATGATGAATCGCCGGCCCTGAGTGGTAATCAGCGATCGGATCATGCCGCTCTGTTCATCGGTTCTGAGGCCCATTTCCCGCAGCAGGTCGGTTTGGCTGCTGCTGGCTTGGCCGACGCCGGCCACCGCATTACCGAGCCGGTCCAGGGTCTGGTTGCTGACCACGTTCTGTTCGCCGACCATTTCGAGCTGTCGACTGATGTTGGCCAGGGCTTCCGTTTGGCTACGCGTCACCCGCGGGATCTCGCTGATAGCCTCGGTGAGTCGGTGGGTGTGGGAGGTGGTGCTCTCGAGCTGGCCGGCGATCGACTCGAGCATCTGCGTCTGCTGGCGGCACATGTCCGGCTGATCGGCGAGCGTGCGGGCGAGCTGCTCGACCGCCTTGCAGGTCCGGTCCGCGCGTTCGGCCTGCTCGACCATGTGTCGTTGAATCTCGTCGATCAGGCGAGTGACCCGCTCGTAGCCCTCCTGAAGCTGGAGGAGGGTCTGGTCCCGTCGCGGCCAACGGACCAGTCCAGCCGGCTTGTCTGTGGTGAGATCGGCCTCCTCGGCGGCGGTCTCCGCGGGCGCAGCCAGCAGACCGTCCTGTCCTACCGGGGGCAGGTTGTACTGATCGCTGTTGCGTCGAGTCCGTGCGAGGGTGTTCTTCAGACGATGCCACCAGTTCTTCGGATCAGAGACCATGCGACTTCAGTCCTCAAGGCGGGCCAGAGCCCTGTGATGTCTACTTCCCCACGGCGGTTGCGCGCGAGCCGGAGTCCGTACCCGCCCGAAGCGTTCCGCCGTCCGGAGGCACGAAGCGAATTGCGGCCAGAATGGCCTCGCGATTGACTTCCCAACAACGAGCGGGAGAGACGTTGCCTGGCAACTCCAGCGTTATGGTCGGAATGCGCTGGTCCACGCCGGCCCACGTGCCAAAGCTGCCCGGGGTCTCGTATCCCATGGTGGGCAGGACCGGATAGCGGTTGTAGCGGCTCATGATCGTGGCCAGCGCGTGGGCCGGGCCGTCGTAGTTGTTCCCGTGCCGGCCCGCGGCGATCGAGTGGATTGAGACGATCTTGGCCGGCTGCAGCCGCCGGGTGGCCATCAGCACGGCCCGGGTCTCCGCTTCACTGGCCGGCCGCCGACCGCCGGCAAACCTGCCCGAAGGACGGGCGGGGAAATTCGAGGCCGGGAAGTTCCGGTTGATGTCCACGCCGTTGCGGTTGGCCCGCGTGCCGTGGGCCACGCCGTCAGGGTTCACCTCCGGAATGATCGCAATACGCCGATCCGGGTAGACCTCAGGATGATCCCTCAAGTAACCAACGAGCGAACGGCAGAGCTCGACACCGGTCGACTCGTTTCCATGGAAGCCGCCCATGATGAGTGTCGTCTCGCCGCGCCGACCGAACACGATGGCTTCGATCGGCCGACGTTCCAGCGACGTGCCGAGCACAAGGGTCTCTTCGACCGACTTGGCGGTGGCACGCGAGCCGGGAAGGGGGGGCGGCGGGGAGTACTCCATCTCGGGGGGCAGAACAACCTGCCGAGCAGGCTTGTGGGTGGCCGGTCTGTGGCAGCCGATCGCAGCCAGACAGGCAACCGCCGCGATGAGCGCACGCCTTCCCCTCGACTGGGATCGCCCCTCCATGCGGATCGTCATGGCTGCTCCCGCGGCATGGGCAATCGAGTGAGCTCGACAATTCGAATCGGAACACGGGTTCGCTCACGCGGCTTGCCGTGCATCCTTGCCATCATCATAGACTACCATCGGACAAGGGCAAATCCAAGTGGGCGTCACCGCTCCCATCGGACCGGGCTTCACGATCGGCTGACGCGGTGTTATCGTCGGCGGCCATGGAAGCGGTCATCTTGAGCATCGGGAACGAGATCATCACCGGGCAGACGGTGGACACCAACAGCGCCTGGTTGTCGCGGCAAGTATCGGAACTCGGTATCCGCGTTCCTCGGCATGTCACCGTGGCGGACGACCTCAAAGCCATCCGGGAGGAAATCGAGCAGGCCGCCCGCAAGACGGACCTCGTCCTGGTAACCGGAGGCCTGGGACCAACCGAGGACGACCTGACCCGCCAGGCGCTTGCCGCCGCCATGGGCGTAGACCTGGAGATTCGGGAAGAGTACGTCGAACGAATCCGGGCCTTCTTCACCGCCCGGGGTCGGCAAATGCCGGAGAGCAACAAAGTGCAGGCTTTGTTTCCGGCAGGCAGCGAGCCGATCGACAACACCTGCGGAACGGCTCCAGGCATCAAAGCGCTCTGCGGCCAGACCACCGTCTTCGTCATGCCCGGCGTGCCTCGGGAGATGCAGGAGATGTACCGACTCGCCGTCCGCCCCTTCCTGGTCCGCGAAACCGGGGGGGCGAGGATGCTGGCGGTCACCCTGCATACCTTCGGAGCCGGGGAGTCGGACATCGGCGAACTGATCCGAGATCTCATGGACAGGAAACGCAACCCAACGGTCGGGACGACCGCCAAGCAAGGCGTCATCAGCGTAAGAATTCACTCATACGGACGCAATCAGGAGGAGTCTCGCCTGCTGCTCGAGGAGACCGCCGCAGAGGTTCGCAAGCGTCTCGGGACCCTCGTGTTCGGACAGGACGAGGATACACTGGCTCATGCCGTCGGTCGCCTTCTGATCGCCAAGCAGAAGACGCTGGCGACAGCCGAGTCCTGCACCGGAGGCCTCATCGCAAAGCTGATCACCGACGTGCCCGGCAGCAGCGACTACTTCCGTCAGGGCCTGGTGACCTACGCAAACCAAGCCAAGACGCGCCTTCTAGGTGTTCCGGCAGGTCTGATACAGAAATACGGGGCCGTAAGTCACGAGGTGGCCGAGGCCCTGGTGACGGAAGCCCGTCTCCAGGGGGAGGTCGATTACGCCGTCAGTGTCACCGGCGTTGCAGGTCCAGGGGGCGGGACTGCCCAGAAGCCTGTCGGGTTGGTGTACATCGGGCTGGCCGACGCGACCGGGTGTGAAGTGACCAGGCACCTGTTTGGCGATCACCTGACTCGGGCTGAGATCCGGGAACGCACAGCATGGACGGCCTTGAACCGACTGCGGTTGAGCCTGTGCGCATAATTCGATGTGTCAAGGCAACTTGGCATGTTTCCTCGACGATACATTGGTGTCGGACTTGGGTTAGAATGCGACCGATTTCGCCCGGGTCTGGTTTGGAGGCCTATCGATGTTGGTGCGGGATGGTCTGAGGTTCTGGCTAGCCGTGCTCATCGCCATGATGTGGGGTCTGTCGTCGATCGAAGGTGCGCCCGCGCTGAGGAACGGCTCGTTCGAGGAATCGGGTCTGGACGGCGAAGCCGGTCCGCCGAAGGATTGGGAGGTTCCCGTCCTGGGCGCGGCTCCCACGGTGGGCCAAGACTCCAAGACGGTGAAGGTGGGGAAGTACTCGGCTCGGATGTCGGCCCGCCAACCGACGATGGCAGGCCTCCAGCAGGTTGCCGATGTGGAGGCGGGCAAGGCTTACGTCCTCCGCGGGTGGGTGAAGACGGACCAGTTGGAGCCGCGAGAAGGGGCGGGCATGCTGGCCACGCTGCTGGTGGGGCCGCTGCAAGAACCGGACGCGAGCAAGACGGTCGTGGGTCCCAGCCTTCGCGGCTCGACGGACTGGACGCGTGTCCGCGTTGAGTTCAAGGGCCCGCTGCAGGGCAAGGTTTTCATCTTCTGCACGCTCTGCGGCGAGGGCAACGCCACAGGAACGGTGTGGTTCGACGGCTTGGAGTTGCTGCCAGCCGAGGAGGCGCCGCCCGAACCGGCCACCTCCCAACCAGCGACGGCCACGGCGCCGGCCACGGCGCCCGCCTCCACCACCGCTCCGGCGAGCCAGCCTGTCGCATCTGCCCCTTCCACTCAACCGACAACCCAGGCCAGCGGCACGCAACCCGCCGGCAGCCAGCCGGCCGTTCCGCAGATCGCCGGAACACTGCCGGCAACCAGCCAGCCCCAGCGTCCGTCAGATGCTCAAATACTGCCCCCGATCACCGTGACGACGGAAGCGCTATGCGCCAAGCCGGTCAGCCCGATCCTGTACGGCAACTTCATCGAGAGCGGTTTTGGTCGCCAGGTGGACGGCATGTGGTCGGAGATGCTTTACAACCGGAGTTTCGAGGCGATCACTCCGCTCAAATCTTCGGTCTGGCGATGGCTGCAGCGCAAGCCGGGCGACGTCCTGGCCAATGAGGTATGGCATCACTCCGGCTATGAGGAGAGCCCCTGGTACCTGGCCGAAGGCAACCCGGCGGCGTCGCTGGACTACCCTCGCTACGGCAGATTCCATCATGGCCTGCAGGCCGCCCAAGTGACCAATAAGGCGACCGACAAGCCGGCGTACATCGTTCAGGACGGCCTAGTCCTCCGGCCGGGGATGACCTATACCCTTCGCGGCGCCCTCCGGTCGGCCGACAACAGCGAGTTCGCCATCACCATCGGCATCTACCCGGAGAAGAGCCTGGACAAGCCGATCGCGCAGAAGACCATCGGTGACATTGACCCAGAGTGGAAGGCCGTCGAAGCACCCTTGGCGAACGCCGAGTTCGCGGGCCGCGGGAGCCTGGCCATTTCCGTTCCGCCGGGCAAGGCGCTCCGTCTGGATGGTCTGTCGCTCATGCCCAACGACCACGTCAAGGGTTGGCGCAAGGACGTCGTGGAGATAGTCAAACGGACTCGCCCGCGAATCATCCGGTTCCCGGGTGGCTGCTACGCGTCCTTCTACAATTGGCGCGACGGCGTCGGCTCACGGACCGATCGTCGGCCGCGGGAGAGCGAGTACTGGGGCGGCCTTGAGTACAACGATGTCGGTACGGTCGAGTTCGTGGACCTGTGCCGGGAAGTCGGAGCGGAGCCGTTGCTCTGCGTGAACATGATGACCGGTTCGGCGGCCGAGGCGGCCGAGTGGGTGGCCTACTGCAATGTGGCCGAGAGTCATCCGATGGGTGCGCTGCGTCGAGCCCACGGGCACGAGGCCATGGGCGTGAGGTTCTGGGAACTGGACAACGAGCCGTACCGCAGGTTCGGACCGATCGAGTATGCGAAGCGGTGCATCGAGTTCGCTCGCGAGATGAAGAAGGTGGACCCGTCGATCAAGGTGATCATGGCGGGGTACGAGAGCTACCGCCCTGCGCTGCCCCAAATGCTCGGCGAGGCGGGCGACGCCATCGATTTCGTCTCCGATCGAGGCACCGGCGAGGCCTACCTTCGCGAGCTCCTCAAGGTGATCGCCGAGTACAACGCGGCCAAGCAGCAGGACGTCCAGCTGTGCAATACCGAGTGGCTTGCCCCGCTGGATAACGTGCCGTTCATCTCCGACAAGGGGCGCGAACCGCAGCCGGCCGAGAAGACGATCCAGAATCAGCAGATCCGCTGGGCCTATGCAATGAACCTGGTCCGTCAGTTCCTGGTGTTCCAGCGGCTGGGCGGGGACTTCGTCTTCGCGAACTTCAACAATATGGCCAACACCTGGGGGCAGAACGTCATCGAATGCCCCAAGGAGAGGGCTTTCCTGTCCGCCGCGGGGCGGGCCTTCGAACTCGTTTCCCAGTCACCCGCGGCGTGGCCGCTCAAACTCCAGGGCTACGAGGAAACGCCGAACCTGGTCGCCCAGGTCGCCTGGGACGTCCGCCGTCAGGCCCTGGTGTTCAACGTCGTCAACAGCGGGGCCACTTACCTGGTGGTGCCGTTCAATCTGGCGGCACTCAAGCCGGTCGTGACCAAGGTCGACATCTCCACGCTTCATGCGGCGTCGCCGGCGGCGTTCAACTCGGTCAGCGATCCCGAAGCGGTTGACCGCGAGGACACTCGAAAGCCGGTGGTCAACCTGGAGAATCTCATGCTTGAAGTGCCGGCGTTCTCGGTCGTGCAGGCGGTACTGCACTGAGAAGCTGTCCCGCCAGGCGCGGGTCCGGCATCCCGCCAATCAAGCGACAGGATGGACACTTTTCTCGCGCTCCCCGACCCAGGCAGACGCTATCCCCCGGCGGTCATGGCGTATACCGTGCCGTCCCAGGTGGTCACGATGAGCGTGTTACCCGTGGCCGCGGCGGTGGAAGCGATGGGTACGCCGAGGCGGTGCCGCCAAAGCAGCTTGCCGCTGTTCACGTCGAGCCCGTAGACGAATCCGTCGCTCGCCCCGAAGTAGACCGTTTCGCCCACGATGATCGGTGAGCTGCTGATCGTCGAGGTGATTCGCTTGTAGGGCAGCGACGAAGCGAGGTCTCGGCCGACCGGGAATCGCCAAATGAGCTTGCCGGTGGCCTTGTCGAAGCCGTGCATCGCGGCGGTGGGGCGGCTCTCGCCGGGGAAGGCGACTTCCGCGCCGCCGAGGCAGATCATCTTGTCGCCCACGGCGGGTGTGCCGGTCTCGTCGCCGAGGGGGACGGCCTGAGACTTGATGCCGGCCCCTTTGGCGTCCGGGGCCTCGCATGAGGCCGTCCAGAGGGTCTTGCCCGAACTCCCGTCAAGGCAACACAGTGTCTTGCCGTTGTGGAAGACGTACAACCGGTCGCCGGCCTGGTCTCGCTCGACCACTGCGGGGACGACGGCCACGGTGGAGACCGATGTTTTCTCGAGGTTCCAGATGATCCTGCCGGTGGCCGGATCCAGGGCTCGTACGAACGGTCCGCCCTGGTAAACCACACCCGAGCCGAGGCTGGGTCCGGTGTAGAGGTTAGGCCACCAGTCCTTGCCGCCTTTCTGATCCCACAGCGGCTTGCCCGTCGCCAACTCGAACGCGCCAAAACCCTCGGAACGGCCGGCGTACACGGTCTTGCCATCCGTCACCGGGAAACTGACCTCCCAACGCTGGTTCTTGACGTTGGCCAGCGGTGCGGTCCATCGCGTCTGCCCCTGGAGATCGAAGCAGTAGAGTGTACCGGCCTGCGAGACGGCCAGCACGTTCTCATCCCAGACGGAGGGGCTGTGTTTGACCGACGAATCGACCGGCGCTCGCCAGAGTCGCTTTCCGGTGACCAGATCGAGGCCAACGACCGCGCAGTCGTCGAGTGAGTCATGGAAGCTGGTGGCCGCGTACACCCGGTTGTCTGCAACGACCGGTCCGGCGATGTGAATGCTGCCGCCGATATTCGTGGCCCATGCAAGGGACAACGGCGGTTGGGGGCCGGTCTTCAGATAGCCGCGGTGGCCGGCATCGTTGTGGAAGAACGGCCAGGCCTCGCCCATGGTCGGCTTCGCCGGCTCGCCGGTTCCGAGCGTGAATGGGCTCTCGTCCTTCCATGTCGTGCCGTCCGCCGCAGTGACCTCCACCTGTATCTTCTTGGGGCCCGCCACAGCCCTCGCCAGGGCAGGGCACTCGCCCGCCCAGGACCAGGCGCCCTCTGCGGCCAGCCTGCCTTCCGCAATCGGCTTGGTATCGGCGGCGTTGCCCTCGAGGATTCGGTATTCCACGCCGTTGACGCGCACGGCCGTATCGTAGGCCAGTACGCGGATGGGCACGCGTCCGTGTGCCTCGCCATCCTTGGGCGGATTGAGGATCTCGACGCGCTTGTTCTGCTCGCCGACCCGCCATTCGCAGCGGAGCCTGTCGCCGTCGACGTGAATGACGCGGAATCCTCGCGGGCTGCGGTCGATACCGCCGAACCGAAGCGTAGCGCTGTTGACGTCTAGGATGCCCTTGTAGAGTTGCTCACGCCGGCCGTGCCAGTGGCCGCTGAAGATGCCTGCGGTCTGGTATCGGGCCCACCATTCGAGTTCCGGATTGGTGGGAACATAGTGTTGGAAGACCAGGATGCGCTTGTTGGCTGCGTTGAGCTTGATGTCGGCCTCGATCCATGCCTGCTGCCGCTGGTAGCCGGCTTTGTCGCGATCGGCGGCGATGATGTCCTTGCTGATGAAGTGATAGGGGCCCGAGCTGAAGGAATAGTAGCGCGGGCCGAGAGCCTTCTCGTAGTTCTGCGTCTCCCGCGACTGGCCGCCGTAGTCGTGATTGCCGATGGTGTTGTAGACCGGCAACCGGGCGTTTTCGATGCCCACCACGAAGCCCTTGAACTCCTCCGGCTTCGTGCCGCGGTTGGTCAGGTCACCGGTGGTCACGACGAAGATCGGCCGGTCGCTCAGCCGATTGACCGTGTCGATGTCCTCGTTCATCGTCTTGATCGTCGTGGGATCGTCGGTGACGTGGGTATCGGTCAACTGGACGAAGGAGAACTTGTCCGTCAACCGCGCCGGATCGCGGACCAGGCCGATGTCCGCGGATTGTGTTTTCGCGGCGAATCGCTCGAAGTCGGCCTGGACGTAGAACCTCTTGGACGCCCGCCAGCCGGATGGCGTGCAGACGAAGACCGATCCAGTGATCCGCTCTTTGAGGACGAACTTGAACTCCCCCGAGGCCGGTGTCACCACGAACTCGAGGCCGTTGGATACGGACATGCCCTCCAGGGCGGGCTCACCGGCGTCCCGAGCGCCGTTCGCGTTGAGATCCTCGAACACGACACCCTGAAGTGTGGTCGTCCGTGCAGGCACCGGTTTCTTCGCCGGTGCCGTCTGAGCGACCCGCGTGGTCGCTCTGGTGGCTTGAACGGTGGCCTGGGCAAGAGCCAGGGAGGCCGACATGAGGCAGACGATCGTGGCCGATGGAATCCGAACCGACTGGATACGCACGTGATCCTCCTTTTTCGCAGTTGTCCTGTTATTGCGGGCTGGCGGCAACGGGCATCATGCCGGAGTCCCAACGCTGACCGGCGCGCCGTTGACACCTGGACGGCCGGCCGCTCGCTTCGGTGATGCCGCATCCGGCGGCCGCGCTCGGCACGAGAGCTAGAGGGCTGAGCAGACCAGGTCGCCGACCTGGCTCGTGCCGTACCCCATCTTGCCTGCCGACTGGCTCTTCATCTTCGGGCAGGTCTTCTGGATCGCTTCCTCAACCAGAGTGCCGGCTCGTTCGACGGGGGCGTCTTTCTTCTGTCCACCGACGACGCGGAGCAGCATGCCCATGGCGGCGATGGCGGCAATCGGATTGATGACATTCTGCCTCGTGTACTTCGGGGCACTGCCGCCCATGGGCTCGAACATGCTGACGCCCTCGGGATTGACATTGCCGCCGGCCGCCACCCCTAATCCGCCCTGGATCATGGCCGCCAAGTCGGTAATGATGTCACCAAACATGTTGGGGACGACGATGGTATCGTAGAACTCGGGGCTCTTGATGAACCACATGCAGCAGGCATCGACATGGTTGTAATCCCGCTCAATATCGGGATAGTCCTTTTGGCCGATCTCGTGGAACGTCCGGAACCACGTGTCGCCGCAATAGGTCAGGACGTTGGTCTTGTGGACGAGGGTGAGCTTACCCTTGCCCGTGCCCGCTCTCTTCTTGGCTCGGGCGAACTCGAAGGCATAGCGGATGCATCGCTCGGCGCCGAAGCGGGTGGTGATCATCTCCTGGGTGGAGACCTCCTGGGGTGTGCCCTTGCGGAGGAAGCCGCCCGTGCCCGCGTAGAGGTCTTCGGTGTTCTCCCGGATAACATCGAAGCTGATGTGCTCGGGACCCTTGTCTCTGAGCGGCGACTCGACGCCGGGGTAGAGTCTGACCGGGCGGAGGTTGATGTACTGGTCGAGCACGAAGCGGAGATGCAGCAGGAGGCCTTTCTCCATGATTCCCGGGGCGATGTTCGGGTCGCCGACCGCTCCGAGGTAGATCGCGTCGTACTTGCGGAGTTCGCTGGTCTGCTCGGGGGTGACCAGGGGGATGTTCTGGGCCTTGGGATCGCCGCCGCGGGCCAGGTAGGCCCTGCCGCTGAGATCGAAGTCGGTCGTGTTGTACTGGAACCCGGCCTTCGCGGCTACCGCCTTGAGTACCTTGAGGCCTTCGGCCACGACTTCAGGTCCGGTACCATCCCCACCGATGACAGCTATGTTCAGCACGAGCACACTCCTTGGCAGAGTCGAGAAAAACCTGAATTCCGGCACGGGCCATGGAAAAACAGGAGCAAACACGGTATCAAAAGCAGGCCGGGTCTTCAAGACGTCCGGCACATCGAAAGGGACCAGGAATGACCAGAATGAGCATGAGCGGCGTTTCAGGGCTGTCGAGCGTGCTGTGGATCACGCTGCTCAGCGGTTGCGGGGCCACGTCTCCGAAGCCGGTGGCGGTGGAGTACGGCGAGTGGGCACCGGCCGCCCGTATTCACGGATTGCGGGTCAAAACCGACCATTACGAGATCCGCACCACGGTGCGGGATCGCGAGCTGATCGAGTGTGTGCCGGTATTCATGGAGACGGCTTTTGGCGAGTATCAGCGGGTGATGCGACCACCGGCGGAGCGGCCCGAGCGCCTGATCACGTACTTGTTTGAGACCCGCGGCGAGTGGGATCGCTTCACCCGGGCCTTCGTTCCCCAGCGGGCCGACATGTACTTGCGCATCCGGGAGGGGGGCTACATGGACTACCCGACCGCCACGACGGTGGCCTACGATCTGACTCGAGACCGCACGCTGGCCCTGCTGGCTCACGAAGGCTGGCACCAGTATCTGGCCGGCCACTTTCCCGAGCCGGTCGTCGCCTGGCTCGATGAGGGCTTGGCCTGCCAGTGGGAGGCGTTTGACCTGAAGGACGGCCGGCCGGTGTTCAAGTCCAGGCAGAACCTGTTTCGGCGAAACAACCTCCGTGACGCCCTCACCAGCACCGATCGCTGGATTCCCCTCAAGCGGCTTGTGGAGATGAATGCCGGTCAGGCCGTGGCCGAGACTGGGGCCACGACCCGGAGCTACTACGCCCAAGTGTGGGCCCTGATCATGTTCCTGAAGGAGGGTCGCAATGCCTCCTACACCCAGGGCTTCGCGAAGCTGCTGGCCGACGCCGGCACTCGGAGGACGGCCGTCGCGGTCAGCGGCTACCGGCTCACGACGCCCGGAGGCGAGGGGCTGAGCACGGGCGAGACCGTCTTTCGCCACTACATCACCCCCGATCTGGACGCCTTCGAAAAGGAGTTCCTCGCGTTTTCGCGCGTGTTGGTGAAATGAGGTATCCGGCTTTGCCGGCTGCCGGTTGCCCTGTCCCAGAGGAGAGGTTCATCATGGCACGGCCGTTGAGCACGATTGCACCGGGCTGGTGGGATTACACGACATTGCCCAGGGAACTGCTTGCGGAGGTCTCTCGCCTCACGGCTGAGGACATCCTGAAGCTGGGGCGAGAGGGGTTCCGGGTCGTGTTCTATGACGACCTGCGGGAGTTCTTCCTGGCAGAGGCTTTGGAGTACATTGAGGCCTGGCGTCAGGCCAGGCCGGACGAACCGGTGGGTATCTGCGGTCCGATCGGGCCGACCGAGCAGTTGCCGCTGGTGGCCCAGCTGGTCAATGCCCTGGAGATCAACCTGGGCCACGCCCACTTCTGGGGCATGGACGAGTGGTACATGAACGGGAAGGAGGTGGGTGAGGATCACCCGTTATCGTTCGCCAAGTGCGATCGGGAGATGTGCTTCAACCGCATCCGGCCGGACCTGAGGATGCCGGAGTCGAACCTCCATTTCCCCAAAGCTGATCCGGCCGCGTACATCCGGAGCTGGTCCGAGGCCCGGTGCGCGATCATGCAGGGTGGGCAGGGCGAGGTCAAGCACTGGGCATTCAACGACCCGCCCAAGCGCGCGGGCAAGCATGCCGACGAGCCTCCGACGCCGGCCGAGTATCGCAGGCAGACCACCCGGGTGGTCGAGCTTCACCCGTTGACCCTGGTGCAAAACGCCCGGACCTCTGGGGGTGGCAACATCCCGAGCGTACCGAACATGGCGATCAGCGTGGGGCCGGTGGAGACTTGGCGGGCGGGCAGGGTATCGATCTGGCATCCTGGGTGGCACGACAACCCGTTCGGCATCCGGCTCAGCGCGTACATGATCTCCAAGCGGCTGCCGGACGCCTCGGTGCCGATGTCTCTGCTGGCCGACCATCCGAACGTCCAGTTCAACTACTACCGGCCGGGCATTGGGACCTGTGACGCGGAGATGCACTGACGTCGAGCCCGGCGGTTGTGGTCTGAGGTGATGACGGTGTGCCCGCCGTCCGATAACGCCGCGCATTCACGGACGTCGTGGGGTCATCTCGGCGGCGCAGGGGGTTATTGCCTCTCCTGGGATGCTCAGCTTACCCGTATTGCCACAATATCGGAGTGATCGTCCGGGGAGGGGGGATCTACCGCCGCGGCTCATGTTGACTTCCCGGCTGGAGGAGGAATAGTGTTTACTGAGGAGAGGCTTAGAGGCTGACACGGAGAGCGGAAAGCACCGGCGCAGGCGGATGCCCGGTGGTTGGAGATGGATTCGTGGCTGGGCCGCGGAGCGGCCGCCCGAAAGCAACGAACGGAGGAGGTCTCAGATTCGATTGAGCGGGCCTGATGGATCGGGTTCCCGTTCCAGGGGGCAGGTTCAGAATGAGAACCGCACTCGAGGCGATTGCCGCCGTGGCGTTCGTGGCCGCTCCTTCTCTGGTCCTCGGTGAAATCAAGACTGAAGTCGTTCGGGTTGGCAACCCGGGAAATCCCGCCGACACGTCGGGTCTGGGTGCTACTTCCTATGAGTTCTTCATGAGCAAGTACGTCGTGACCAACGACGAGTATGCTCTTTTTCTCAATGCGGTGGCCAAGAACGGTGATGCCTTTGCCCTGTACCATCCGGGGATGGCTTTTCACAGGCTGGGAGGGATCGCGCGTCGCGGGGCGGGGACGTCGGCGTCGCCGTTCAGCTATCACGTCAAGCCCGGCATGGGCAGGATGCCGGTCAACTTCGTATCGTATTTCGACGCCATCCGGTTCGCGAACTGGATGACCAACGGCTACCTGATGAGCGGTACCGAGTGGGGTTCCTACACGATCACCGGCGGCGGGCCGGATTCCGGCAGCGTGGGGCCGCGGACCGGCAACGGTCCCTGGGTCGTGCCCACCGAGGATGAATGGTACAAGGCCGCCTACTATGATCCAGCGAAGGCCGGTACCGGCGGATACTGGCAATATGCCACTCGGCGGGACGAGGGTCCTGTTGACTCCGGCCGGGTGATCGCGGGCATGATCGCGGAGGTCGGCGGCCTGTTCAGCGAGTTGACCAGTGCGTACGGCACGGTGGGCCAATGGGGCAATGTGCGTGAATGGACGGAGAGCCAGCTGGGCGGCGAGTACGTGCTTCGTGGTGTCGTTCTGACCGAGTTGGACAAGGGCAAGGATCAGTCGCGCACGCTGGTGGCGGGCAACCACGCGGATGCGTTCACTGGTTTCCGGATTGCCCGGATCTCGACCATCACCGGTGAGCCGGTTTCCCGGCTGGGGCTGGGCAGTCTTCGGCAGGACATTGTGGACACCGGATTCGGCGGCATGGGCGTGACCGGTATGAGTTGGGTGAGCCAGGATGGCGGTTTCTCGGGGGGTGGCGGTGGCGGTGGCGGCGGTGGTTCGGCCGGGCTGTCTGATTCCTCGATGAGCCAGGACACCCCGGAGGCCTTTTCCGTGCCCACGTTCCCGGATTCGCCCCAGCACCCGATTCCGGACATCACGGACGGCTCGGATGACAGTAATCCTCCCTCGGATCCTCCGGTGACTCCGGAGCCGGCCACGAGTCTCATGCTGATCTTCGGGGCGGCGGTGTTTCTCCATTCGCGGCGGCGTTGAGTGGGTCGGTTGAAGCGGGGCGGGTCCGTTGCGGCCTACGGGCCTGGATGGCAAGGGTGATTCGCCGGCCAATCGCCTTGGTTGGACAGCCGCACGGCCGCACACGCGGGGCATTGTTCGTCGACCAGCTGGACGTATTCGCGGTCCTCGCCGGGCACGATCCGTCAGGTTCTTCATAGTTCTCAGATGGCCATCGCCAGCCTCGCCCGTTGTCGCCGACCCCCCGGGGGAGTATCCACTCGATCGGATTGGCTGTCCAGTTCGTTGTTGGCTGGTGAGTCGTCTTGCCTGCCGTCTGCCGTTCAAGCCGTGGCGGCGGGTTCTCCGTTGGGTGTTCCTGGCGGTGTTTTTGAGTTGTGTGAATGGCCGTTTCATGCTACACGTAGACACCGGGGAGTTTGTGGCATTGACAGCCGCGAGCGACGATTCGCGGTGGGCCGCACCGAGCGCGGCTGTGGATGGGGGCGAGGATATCGGGATCAGGTGAGGAGGCGTTGCACGATGGAGACCCAACAGCCGTTCGATCGGGGTGGCCTGAGCCGCCGGGCGTTCATTCAATCGGCCTCGGTGATTGCGGGCACGGCGGCCGTGGCGGGCATGGCGGGCGGACCGGGTGCGGCCAAGGCCGCCGAGTTGGCGGAGCCGACCGCGAAGGGCCGGATGAAGGTTGGCTGTCTGAGCTGGTGTTTCCACAGTTTCGCGGGCGGGGTGGATCCGACCGAGGCCATCGACACGGTTGGTGGCCTGGGGTTTGACGGTATCGAACTGATCGTCAACGCCCGCGAGGACATGAAGACGGTCTGGGCGGGTGAGAGCCTGGACCGGATTCGCTCGCGGTTGGACAGGCACAAGCTGCAGGTGTCGCAATTCGTTCTCTTTCAGCCGGTTGTTCCCGGGCTGGCCAGCCCGGAGAAGAGGGTCCGTGACGAGAACGTTGGCGCCTTTGAGGCCGGCTGTCGGATTGCCGCCAAGTTGAATGCTCCGATCATCGACATTGTGTCGCCCTGGCCTACGGGTTACGGCGCGGAGCATGGTTATCTGCCGCGTTTTTACGAGATGTCCAATCCGGGCCGTGACGACAAGTTCCACATTGGGATTGCCGACGATTTCGAGTGGTCGAAGGTCTGGAGCGATTTCGTCGAGACGACGCGTGAGTGCGTTCGTCTGGCGGGATCGTTGGGCTTGAAGATGACCATCGAGCATCACACGCATTGTCTGATTCACGACGCCACCTCGTTCATGTGGCTGTGCGAGGCCGTTGGCGACCGCAACCTGGGCTACAATCTCGATGCCGGCTGGACGCTGTCGCAGCGGGAGTATCCCCCGCTGGCGATCCACAAGGTTGGCCCGCGGCTCATGAACCTGCACATGCGGGACATTGACGGGCAGATGCGCCGTTTTCCGCCGTTCGGCACCGGGGTCATGGATCACAAGGCGATCGTCGAGGCATGCCGGAAGATTCACTTCAACGGTTTCTTCTCCATTGAGCAGGACAAGGGTGGTTTCGACATGCTGGAGACCTGCAAGCGATATCTCCGCATTATGCGGGAGGACATTGGCTGATCCACGGGCGTGTTTGGCGCGTTTTGGCTGTCTATGGCGGGGACGAGGAGACGTCCCATGCGAAGATCTGCGGCGGTCTTTGGCCTGTTGATCTTGGGATGTTCGGGTTGCCTGGATGAAGGGAGGCTTCCGGCCGTTCGTTCGTCTCCTGCCGGGGTTCGGGTTGGCGGCATCGTTCTCAAGTGGATCGCCGCCGACAAAGATCGGAATCTGGCTAGAGCCGAGCCGCTGATTCGTGAAGCCGCGGGTCAAGGCGCGAGGATTGTCGTCACGACCGAGTGTTTTCTTGACGGCTACGCCATCCGCGACAAGGGAATTCCGCAGGGTCGTTGGCTGGATCTCGCCGAACCGATCCCCGGAGGCGACTATTTCGAGCGTGTTCGCCGGCTGGCCGATGAACTCGACATTCATCTTGTGGCGGGTATGCTGGAGCGTGACGGCGAGCAGACCTGCAATACGGCTGTTCTGATCGGGCCTGATGGCCGGCTGATCGGCAAGTACCGCAAGCAGGATTTGGGGCATGAGCTTGCCCGCAACACGCCGGGCCACGACAGTCCGGTGTTTGAGACGCCTTACGGGCGAGTTGGCCTTATCATCTGCGCCGACCGGCGCAACGCCGCCCTGGTCAGGCGCATCGCCGAGCGGGGGGTCGACCTGATCATGTGTCCTTCCGGTGGCATGTGGGGGCCGGAGAAGAACGACTTTCACCTGCAGGACCGTTCGCGTGAGAACCGCGTGCCGATTGTGTTCGTTCATCCGATTGAGTTTCTGGTAACTGCCGCGGACGGCTCGATCCTGGATCGGCGATTTGTTGAGAAGGGCATGGAGGTGAAGGTGGAGCAGATCGGAACGGTGGCCGACGCCCACCTGGTGGCGATCTGCGACGTGCCGCTGGGCGTGAAGTGAACGGCGGACATTTTTTGCCGTGGCTTGGGTGGGGGGGTGGTTCCGGGCAGCTATGGGCATGGTACGTGCTGGCCGGGCAGGTTCCGGGTACACTGGCGGCTTGTGTTGCCCGGTTGGGTTGAGAGGAGGTTCTCCGTGGACTCCAAGCTTGCGAGGGCCTGGTTGTCGGTCACGTCTTTGCTGGCCATTCTTTCGGGGGCGGTCGGGGCGGCCGAGTCTGCCCAGCGGCCGAACATCCTGTACATCATGTCCGATGACCATGCCGCCCATGCGATCAGTTGTTATTCGGGAGTGGTCAATCAGACGCCGAACCTGGATCGTCTGGCGAAAGGCGGCATGCGCTTCGACCACTGCTTCGTCACCAACTCCATCTGCGCGCCGAGCCGGGCGGCGATCCTGACGGGCAAGTACAGTCACCTCAACGGGGTGACGGTCTTCAATCGGTTTGACGGCTCGCAGCCCACGGTTGCGAAGCACCTGCAGGCGGCCGGCTATCACACCGGGATCGTCGGGAAGTGGCATCTGGGCAGTGACCCGACCGGCTTTGACGAGTACGAGATCCATCCGGGTCAGGGCCGCTATTTTGACCCGGTGTACTACAGTGCCACCCGTGTGCGGACGATCAAGGGATACGCCACCGATGTGACCACCGACCTGGCGATCGAGTTTCTCAAGAACCGCCCGAAGGACAAGCCGTTTTTTCTCATGTGTCATCATAAGGCTCCGCACCGGGCGTGGGAGCCGGATGCCAAGCACAAGGCGATGTTTGCCGAGAGGAAGATCCCCGAACCGCCGACGCTCCGTGACGACTATGCGGGTCGGACGGACGCGATTCGGGAGAACCGTCAGCGGGTGTTTGACGACATGACCCGCCGAGACCTGAAGCTGGAGCCGCCCGCGGATCTCAAGGGTGCCAAGCTGAACGAATGGCTTGGCGTTAAGCCGACGGAAGTGGAGATTGAAGTAGGCGGGGAGAAGAAGGTGCTCAAAGGCGAGGAGCTCAATGCCTGGAAGTATCAGCGGTACATGCGGGATTACCTGGCTTGCGTGCAGGCCATCGACGACAACGTGGGGCGGTTGCTGGACTGGTTGGACGCCAACGGGCTGGCCGGCAACACGATTGTCATCTACACCAGCGATCAGGGCTTCTTTCTTGGCGACCACGGGATGTACGACAAGCGTTTCATGTACGAAGAGTCGTTGAAGATGCCGTTCATCGTCCGCTGGCCGGGGGTGGTCAAGCCGGGTAGCGTTCAAACGGCGATGGCCCTGAACGTGGATTTCGCCCCGACCTTCATGCAGGCGGCGGGCCTGCCCGTGCCGGCTGACATGCAGGGTCGGAGCCTTGTTCCGCTGCTTCGTGGCGAGTTGCCGGCCGATTGGCGGACGAGCATGTACTACCGTTACTACCATGATCCCGGCCACCACAACACCCGGACCCACTACGGTGTGCGGACCGCGACGCACAAGCTGATTCACTTCTGGAAGAAGGACCAGTGGGAGTTGTACGATCTCGTCAAGGACCCGGAGGAGCTGCGGAACATCTACCCTGAGCCGGCTGAACGCGAGACGATCGAGAAGCTCAAGGGGGAGCTTTATCGGTTGAAGAAGGAAGTCCGGGATGAGGACCAATTCGCCGACGACCAGCCGCCGAGCGGGGTTGACGGTCCCGCCCCGCCTCGTCCGGCGAGCTGATCCGCTCTGATGTTGCTTTGCCGGGTCTTCGGACATGAGAACAGGGGCGGCGTTCCGCGCCGCCGGCCTTTTTCGGGGCGCACCTGTGGGGGCGTTGGGGAGGCGGTTTTGCCGGGCCCGGTAGGGGTTTTCGGCTACATGAGGTCTTGTTTTCGCGAGCGCCAAACGAAGCCAATCACGTCGCGGGATGGGGGCGCAGCCGGGGTCCTGGGGAAACAACACCGCGGGTGTCCCGGCAAACCGGGGTCATGGGTTACGGCTCATCGGTTCTGGTCTGCTGGGCTCGCAGGTTGTTTCGCGGATCTACGGCCGCGTCTTTGATGGCGGCGCCGGTCGATCGTGCTCGGGACGAGGTGGAACGGGGCGAGCGAGCCTCGTTTGCCTCCTCAAGGACCATGGGGATGTGGGGAGAACGCCTAGACCGGGAGCGAAGGCAGAGCCGCTGCGCCTGGATCACTTGCCAGGCGTGGAGAGCGTAGAGGCGGACCGGCTTCACGCCCTCGCCGGCGAAGGCGGGCTATCATCTTGATGTCGGTTCGTGGTACCTTCCCGGGCAAGGAGCGTCAGGCCGACTTCCCCAGCTGCTGACGAACGAGCCCCACGATTGACATCAGCACGCCCCCGCCGACGCCACCGCCGGCGATGCTTGATACGATGCTGCCGATGTCAAGCCCGCCGGCGGCCGCCTCGGCGCCGCCCACGCCGAGTGCTCCGAGGAGCTGGCCGCCGAGTCCGCCGCCGAGAATACCGGCGATCGAATTACCGATCGGGCCCAGGCTGAACTTCTTGAGCAGGGCTCCGGCGACATTGCCGCCCGCAGCGCCGCTGATCAGCTGAATCAACAACGGTACGATGTTCATGCCGTACGCTCCTTCCCGGAGTTAAGGATTGGTCAGATGTGCGAGGTCTTCTTTTCAGCGGGGTGGCCTCGCTCGGTGCTCAGTTGCGCCGTGTTTGCTCATTGTACCGCTGGTTGCTGGTAGGTCAATTCCCTCGCGAGGTTGGCGGTGCTGGCCGGGTGATGCAGGTGTGACTCTTGGTCGCGGTTTGGTGTAGTCGGTGAGAGGTGCATGCTGATTCGGTGTGGTATCAGCCAGTTAACGAGGCTTGTTTGTTCGCCGTTGTGGGGGAGAACCGGGTGGTGACGGATCGAGGCGGCGGCCGGATCACGTTTTGCCCGACGATGGAGGTTGGGGGTGTCTCATGGGTGTTGGCGGGCCGAGTTTGTCGGGCCAGCGCATCTCCTCCCGATTTCGCCCAAGTTGCCCATCTGCACGCTGCTGCCGTAGCTGACGCTTAGCCCACTCGGTCGTATGCCTCCACATTAACCCTGCGTGTCACTGCACATGGTGTCTCAGGTTGACGGTCGAGCCGGGAAGCATTGGGATGTTGAATGTGTCATTGGTGACGCTCTGTCCGGGTTCTCCGGTTTGACCGGTGCTGTTTTGGTGGGCGAATAGTTTGGTATTCGGAGGTGTTTTGCGTGGTCGGGACATACGGTCTTTTGACCCCAGATTGAACGCCTGGTCGGCGGAGATACAATGTTGTTCTGGTTCGGCCTTCTCTCGCGGAGGTCGCGAGGAGGGAATCCAACGTGAAGGAGATGCAATGGCAAAAGTGACGGACATTGAAGGTATCGGCCCGGCTTATCAAGCTTCGCTGGCCAAGGCGGGGCTTCAGACGGTGGAGGCGCTGCTCGAGAAGGGTGCGACTCGCAAGGGCCGCGCCGATCTGGCCAAAGCGAGCGGAATCAGCGAGACGTTGATTCTCAAGTGGGTCAATCATGCGGATCTTTTCCGGATCCATGGGGTTGCCGGCCAGTATGCCGAGTTGCTGGAAGCTGCGGGTGTGGACACGGTAGCGGAGCTAGCCCGCCGCAAAGCTGACAACCTCCACGCGGCCATGGTCAAGGTCAATGGCGAGAAGAAGCTGGTCCGGGCTTTGCCGGAGGCATCGCAAGTCACGAAGTGGATTCAGGAAGCCAAGGCCCTGCCAAGGGCTGTGGAATACTGACACAGCAGTGTTGAGCGGTTTCTGGTGGATAGAGGGCCCGGGTCGGGTGCTTCGCTTGGGGCGTTTTTTCTTTGAGCGGGCTGCCGAGCCGAGCCGGGCCGGGGTGACGGGTTGACTGCTGGTCGGGATTCAGGGTGGGGCGGGTCGTGGAGTCTCTGCTCGCGGTTGATCGCGGGGTTGACCTTGGGCCCGGGTCATGAGCGTCGGGCGAAGCGGGCCCTCTTGGGATGGTCGATGATTGGATCGATGAGCTTGGCCAGGGTTGCCCCGGCGTCCCTGCCGATGTCGGCGCAGTCTCCCGCGAGCTTGCCCGCCAGCTGGGCTTCCTTGATCTCACGGCATCGGAGTGGTCTTTTCTTGTTCCATTCTTCGGTGAAGGCCTTGCGGAGCGGGTGGGCCGCCGCCCTGCCATCCGGCCGGCCCGCGCAGGCCAGTCCGAGGGCCATGAGTCCACCGCAGAAATAGCCGCAGTGGTCGCCCATTCCCATTCCGCCTCCGAACAGGGAAGCCACGCTCACGAGTTCCCGTGGCTGGTCGAGGTATTGCAGGGTGGCGGCGAGCATGGCCTCGGCGCAGTTTTGGCCGCCCGCACCGAGGTTCTTTGCGGCGAGGTGGCCCAGGTCGGGGCGTGTTGTCGGTTGACTGGACGGCGTTGTGGTGCTGCTCCGGGAAGCCGCTGACTCACTGGCATGCGAAGCGGGCAGAGCGCCGAGGGCCGCGCCGGCCGCTCCCAGGAATGCTCGTCGATTGCAGTGCATGTTCACGGTTGCCTCCTTTCGAGCTTGACCGCACCGTGGGTCATGATAGCGAGCGACGAGCCGGAGTGAAGATCCGCGGGCCGGCAGATGGACCTTTGGGTGGTTCCATCCCGGGAGGCCTGGAGCGGGCCGGAGTTGTCCCGATCCGCAGCTGATTGCCGCTGGGACGCCAGGACGTGGGCGGCCGCCGCCCAGTGCCGGGGGCTGGGGCTCAGTCGGCGCAGTTCGGGTCTGGGGATCTGGCGGCTCCGCTGTAGCACCGCTGGAGGATTCCGAAGTCGGATTGATCGACGTCGTCGTCGAGATCCAGATCGGCCTCGCGGCAATTCTCGTTCTGGAGGAGGACTTCCGGATCGGTCACGCAGGCCAGGAATCTGGTCAGGTCGTCGGCATCCACATCGCCATCCCGGTCGAAGTCCGGGGGCACGGGTTGCCGAGCGCCGGTTACCGAGGCCCAGTCGTTTCCCACGCGTAGTTCGTCCACCAGCCAGAGGGTGTTGGCTCCGGCCTGGATCAGGATTCGGTCCACCGGGGTGGTGGAGTTCTCGTTGGTTGCGCCCGCCAGTGTCCAGGTCAGGGCGTTGTCTGTGCCCGGGATGGCCTCATCCGCGGCGAACACCCTGATGAACAGCTGATCGAAGCTGCCGGTTGCCGTGTCGCCGTCGGCCACCAGCTTGGCGACGAGCAGGTAGGTTATTTGCGAGACGACCGCCCCGGCGGCGGTGCTGCGGGTATCGCCCAACTCGGTCACGAACCAGTGCCCGCCTGTGCCGGCCCCGAAGGCTGCGAGCCGGGCGCCAGCGGCGTCCAGCAGGAGGAAGTCCAGGGCCTGAAGGGTTGATCCGGTGGTGCTTTCCCGCCGAACCAGTGCGGAGAAGTAGTAGGTACCATCGGCGCCGAGGTTCAGCTGCGTGCCCAGGCCGCGGGACATGGACGAGCCCTGGAGGGATGCCGCCCCGCCCGCCGGCTGGTAATCCAGGCCGGCATGCAGCAGGCTCTGAGCGACGATGGTTGCGGTCGCGGCGTTGGCCAGGGTGGTGGTCTGGCTCCATGTGCTGTTCCATCCGTTGCCACCGATGCGGTACTTGAGCCGTCCGGTCGGATAGGCGAACGACTCGGAGGCCCACAGTCCCTGGGTGGTGGCCGGCTCGAGGAACTCGCGGTTGAAGACGGTGTAGGTGATTGACTGGTTGCCGGGATCGCTCCACATTTCCGTGCCGGGGCCGCGTTCCCAGAACACGCCGACCTCATCTCCGTCGAGCCGGACCATGTCCGAGTAGGCCGCCGGTCCCTGGTACAGCAAACGCGGCTTGCCGAAGGTCTGCCCCTCGTCGAAGCTGGATTTGATGGTCAGCCGGGATCGAGCTCCCAGCGGCCCGCCTGTCGGCGCGGAGAAGAGGATACGGTTCTCGGTGGGGTCATCGACGCCCGCCTCGGTGTAGCGTTCCAGTCCTGAGGCTACCGCGGTCATCGCCAGGCCGTTCGCCAGCGGCGACCATGTCGCCCCGCCGTCGGAGCTGAGGGTATGGAACCGGTACGAGCCGGAGTTCTGTCGGACGCTGGCGAACAGCCGTGTGTCGGTCAACTCCACAATCTGCTGCTCATTCGTTGCGAGGTTCATCAGCGCGCCGGCCTGCCAGGTGAGGCCGTGGTCGTCGCTGAACAGGGCGAATGACTGGGTAAACAGGCTGGTTGCCCGCACGGCCGTGGCGGGCACCACCAGCCGTCCGCTCCGGGTCTGGATCGAGCTGCCGAGGTTGGGGTAGAAGTCCTCGTACTGCGGGACGGTGATCCGCTGGGCTGCGGACCACGTCAATCCGTTGTCGTCGCTGTACCTGGCCCAGGTCTGCAGGTCGTCGACGTTTTTCTGGACGTTTGCGGTTCCGACGCCGTTCGGCATCCGCAGGTCGAAGACCCACAGCCGGTTGTTGCTGCGGTCAACCACTGCGACCGCGTTGGCGGCCGAAGTGCGGTCGTTGTCGGTTCGCTCGTCGGTCAGGTTGGCATCTGGATGGCGATCGAGGATTTGTTGGGTTGACCACGTCCGCCCGCCGTCCGTGCTGCGTTTGTAGACCAGGTCGATGTGGGTGCCGCCGGGGTCGGCGGTGCTGGTGAGCCGGCCCTCGGCGACGGCGTGGATGGTTCCGTCGCCGCTTCGGGCAATGGACGGGATGCGGTACATGTAGTACCCGTCCGCGCCGTTGGTGAAGACATCCCTGTGCTCCAGTCTGACGTCGGCCGCCACGGGGGAGGCCATCGCGGCGGTGATCAGGCTGGCCAAGGCAAGGCCACATGGCTTGTTTTTTGAGACGAGCATAGGGTTCCTCCTGGGCGCCGGGAAGGACAGGGTCGACCGTCGCGCGACTTGCGCCGTCGCTGGTTGGGCGAAGTCGTGGTCGGAGGGGGCGACTCGGCGACACACTCCTCGCCGCCCCGCACGCGTGCCTGCGTCTCAGGCCCTGTCGCCGGGCACATCGCAACAGCCACCCGCATGCCGGCCGATGTGGGCGGTTCGGTTCTCAGCGTCGCCGGCGTTGGACGGTGCGTTGGGCGTTTTTGTCAAGCCAACCGGCGCCGGCGGGGCCGTCGCAGGCTTGCGCTGGCGAGGGCCAGCATGACCAGGCTGATCGGCTCGGGAACAGCGGTGACGGCGGCGGTGAACTCGACGCCCCAGTCCTTGATGGCTCCGGGGTATTCCACCTGGGCAATATTGCCGACCAGGTATCCCGGTCCCGGGCCGGGGGTGCTGTCGTTTCCGGAGGTGTTGACGCGGCTGCGGAAACTGGACACCTCGCCCTCGATTCCGTCCTCGGAGAAGACCAGCCAGTAGGTAGCGTCCTTGTCCAGGGTGATGCCGGCGAAGCTGAAGGTGAAGGACTCGCCGGGTGCGATCGGGTCGACGCCGTCATTGAATATGACCGAGGTGGTTGACGAGCCGAGGTAGCCGGAGAAGGACAGGATTCCGTCGCGGGTCGTGTAGACATCCACGAAGACGGGGGCGGCCACGGTGCTGAGTTGCCCGTTGCCGGTGCCGAGTATGGGCGTCTGGGTGGTGTCGTTTGCGGGGCGCGTGAAGGTCAGGGCGTCCAGGGTGAGGGACGGGAATGTGTCGAGGGCGCCGAGTGGACTGACGCTGTTCGGGAACTCACCCGCCGTCGCCCGGAACGCGAACGCGGAGTAGTTGGCCCGGTCTCCCGCCGTGCCGGACCATGGATTGGTGATGGTTGCGGCGTCCGCTGCGGCAGAGAGGCCGAGGGCCAACAGGCAACCGGCGACGGCCAGGGTCGCCACGCGTTTGTTTTTGACCATGGTGTTTCCTCCCAACTCCTTTGGTTGAGGTATGACACGCGAGCCGGCGTGTGCGGGCTGGCGCGACGTTCGCGCCATGCATGGTCTGCTCACCGCCACGGGTTCCACGGTTTTGCCGGTACGCGAGCAGTCCGAGTCGCCGTGGCGTCCTGCTGAGATCCGTCGCCCGTCGAGCTGTCAGGGCAGCGACAGGCAGTCGGGATTGGCCTCCACGTAGGGTCCCGAGGCGCACCTGACGAAGTCCTCCACATCCTGTGATGTGATGGCCAGGTCGCTGTCGGTGTCGAAGCAGGCGCACTCGGCTCGGGGCCATTGTCCGGAAACGGTCCCGAAGCACAACTGGAGCATGCTGAAGTCCACCTGGTCGACGTCTCCGTCCTGGTCTCCGTCCACGATCGGGGTTCCGCATCGGGTGAAGGTGCCGATCATGGTCGCGTACTCGTTGGCGATCCAGTCCGCCGAACGCGCGACGTTGGCCAGGCGGATTTCGTCCATCAGTCCGTTGAACCAGTTGCCGGATGTATCCCACACCCCGCCTCCGCCGATCTTGACGGTGTAGCTGGAGGCGCCGTAGTAGCCGGGCTTATTGGCGATTTCGTCCACGGGGGCATCGCCGCCGGTGGCCACCAGGACGCCGTCGATGAACAGCTGGGGCCCAGGCACCGCCGGGTATGCTCCTGGGACTCCCGGATTGCCGACCAGGTGCAGGTAGTGCCACTCGTTGAGGGCGGGCGTGTAGGGGGCTACCACGCTTCCGGCGGCCAGGGTGTAGCCGGTGAGGTCGAAGGGGGAGGCTGTCCCGGTGATGAAGCCGAACTCGATGGCGTCGTTTTGCCCGAACAATCCCATCCGGGTTCCGAGGGTTTTCGGGTGGATCCACCCGCTGAGGGTGAACTCATGCAGGTTGCTGAGGAAGGGGCTGCCGAGGTCGATGAACGCGCTGGTGCCATCGAACCTGCGGCCCAAGCCGATCGCGCCGACCGGGTCGACCTCGTCGGGCACGCTGGTGGTGTTCGTATTCATGCCGTTGCGGCCATGGGCTGTCGAGTCGGTGATGGCGACCGGGTCGGCGAAATGATAGACGCCCAGGTAGGAGGACGACCACGTGCTGCGGGCCATCTGGGCAGCGGCGGCGTCCGGGTAATTCCAGTACATCCAGATGTAGTCGCCGACGGAGGAGACCTGGGGGGCTCGCACCCAGATGAGCGAGGTTCCGGTCGGATCCCACTTCTCGATCTCGAATGCCAGGGCGGTGGTCACGGCGGCATCGGAGAACCGGATATCTGCTCCGGTCGCGGCGAAGCCGGCGTAGTCATTCGTGGCGGATGCGGTGAGCGTGACCAGCACGGGGAAATCCTGGAGGGGCGTGCTGCCCCGGAAGCCGCCGAAGCCGATCCTGCGCTTATTCTGCCAATTGCTGATGGCGTCCTCGGCCGCGTCGGCGATCGTGACGGTTGCGTCGGGTGTTCCGGCGATGGCGTAAGCCACGCGATCGGTGAGCGTCAGGACGACGGTCTCGGACCCCTCCAAGGGCAGCCAGTCATGGATCACGTTCACCGCGAGTGTTGCCTCGCTCTGGCCGGCGGCCAGTGTCAGTGTGCCGGGCAGGGCGGTGTAATCACCGCCGGCGGTTGCTGTTCCGCTCACCTTATACTCGATGGTCAGCGGCAGGTTCATGCTGCCTCCCGAGCGAGTGATCAGGAACTCGCCGTGGGTGGCGGGCTCGGCCGCGTTCGATTGGCTGGCCGCGATCTGGACCTGGGCCGCGCTGCCCCCGTAGAGAATGAAGTCGTCCACCATGGTGGCGTACTGGTTCGCGATCCAATCGGCGGACCGGGCGGCCGCCAGGATCTGCACCTCGTCCACGACACCGGTGAAGTACTGGGCGGCGGCGGCGTGGCGCCCGAACTTGAGCGAGCTGGTTTCGGCGATCGGCGGGCCGGACGGTCCCTCGTTGAGACTGACCAGCACACCGTCACGATAGCTCTTGAGGGTCTCGCCGTCGTAGGTTCCCACCAGGTAGTACCAGGTCTCAGCCTCAAGCGGTTCGAGACTGGAGGAGTACCAGGCGGCCCCTTGCACGCCGCCTTGGCAGTTGAGGGCGAAGGCGCCCTGGAACGCGGCCTGGGCGTGGTTCCAGTTGATCTGGTAGTTGCTTTCGCGATGCACGAGGCCGCTGGCCTGGAGGGAAATGGGTGCGGCCGGGCTGCGGGCCCAGGCGGTCACCGTAAAGCCCGTGCTGCTGATGCCGTCGCCGAGGTTCTCTCTATTGCCCGTGTCCAGGTAGTTCTGCTGGCTGGCCGCGAAGCTCACCCCTTTTCCGATCCGGGCGAGTACGGGATCGGGCAAGTCGGGGGTGGCCAACGCGCTCATCGGGCTGGCGTCGTTGCCGCGCAGGGTGGAGTCCAGATAGCGGCCGTCGTTGCCGGGCCCGTTCAGGTGCCAGACACCGATGTAGTCGCCGGACCACAAGAGGTTAAGGCATTGGGCGGCGATGGCTGTCGGGTTGTTCCAGACCAAGGTCATCGAATCGGAGCCGCTGGCGATGAGCGGTACGCGCACCCAGATGAACGATGCCCCGGCCGGATCCCAGCTCTCGATCTCGAAGGGGAGGCTCAGATCCCCGAACTTGAAACGGATGTCCGCACCGTTGGCCGCGAAGCCCGCGTAGTTGCCCACGCGATCGGGTGTCAGCACCACGAGGAGGGGGAAGTCGGTCAAGGCTTCGCTCCCGGTATAGCCCCCGAAGACCAGGGGGAGTGATTGCGTCCAGTGATTCCAGGAACCGTCGTCGGCGATGGTGACGGTGGCCGAGCTCTGCGGCCCGACCGCGTACTGGGCGATCGGGGCATTGCTGGGAGTGATGGTCAGGATGACGGTTTCTGTTCCCTCAGTGGTGCCGTCCTCGAAAGGGGTTACCGGGATGGTCACACTGGCTTCGCCGGCGGGAATGACCAAGATTCCGTTGAGGTAGGCGTAGTCGGCCGCGTTCGTGGCTCCGCCGGACATGGCGTAGGCGATGGTCAGCGCAAACAGCGTTGGGCCCGTGCGAGTCACGACGAAAGACCCGGGGTCACCTGCCACCTCGCCGGCCGCTGCGTCTGGCGCCTGCACGGTCACGGTGGCGGGTGTGTCGTCGCTGGTCAGTTCGATGGTGGCGGTGTCGGGCGTGCCGACCAGGTATGATCTTGGCGTCAGGGTCGCGGTGATTGTCTCCGTATCCTCGACCTCGCTGTCGTCGATCGGAGTGATGGTGAAGCTCGCCTGGGCCTGGTTTGCAGGGATGGTGACGGAGCCGGAGGGGTTCAGGTAATCGACGCCCGCGATGGCGGTGCCGCTGAGGAGATAAGACACCTCCAGATCTCCGGAGGGCCCGCCGGTGCGGGTCACCGTGAAGGAGCCGGGGGTTGCCGGTTCGCCGGCGGGTGTGCCGGCCGTGATCGTGACCGTGGCTGAGTCGCCCGGGTTGGGATTCACGACGGCGATGAATTCGACGCCCCAGTCCTGCAGGGCTCCCGGGTATTCCACTTGGGCAGTATTTCCAACCAGATATCCTCTTCCCGGTCCGGCCGCGCCGTCGCTGCCGGACGTGTTGACCCGGGTGCGGAAACTGGAGACCTCACCCTCCATCGCGTCCTCGGAGAAGACCAGCCAGTATGTCGTGTCCTTATCGATGAGAAGGCCTGAGAAGTAGAAGGTGAACGACTCGCCTGGCGAGATCGGGTCGATACCGTCGTTGAAGATGACTGAATTGGTGGAGGATCCGAGGTAGCCGGAGTAGGACAGGATCCCGTCGCGGCTTGTGTAGACGTCCAGGAAGACCGGTGCGGTCACGCTGCTCAGTTGTCCGTTGGCAATCCCCAGGATGGGGGTCTGGGTTGTATCGTTTGCGGGACGCGTGAAGGTCAGCGAATCGAGCCCAACCACCTGAACTTCGTTCAGCGCCCCGAGCGGATCGATGCTGTTCGGATAATTGCCTGCCGTGACGCGGAACGCGAACGCGGAGTAGTTGGCCCGGTCTCCGGCCGTACCGGACCATGGATTGGTGATGGTTGCGGCGTCTGCCGGAGCGGACGCCCCGACGGCCAGCAGGCAGCCCACGAGGGTTACGGCCGCCAAACGCATGCTCATGCTCATGACACTTTCTCCCGCCTCCTCGGCCAAGACGAGACATGTGAGTTGGGGCGACGTTCGCGCCGCCCATCATTTCGGTTAGGGCGTCTGCCCTTGCAGCGACTCCAGCACGAAGCTTCGTCCGAAGGCCACGTGTCGGCGCATCATCTGCTCCGCTTGTTCTTCGTCACCTGAACGCAGGGTACGGACGATGCGTGCGTGGTCGCGCCAGGTTATTGCCGCGGCCCGCAGGCTGAGCATCTGCGGGTTTTGGCGCTGCACCGCGAAGGCCATGGCGAGCAGGCGGAGGTTTCCGACGATGGCCGTCAGCCACCGATTGCGTGATGCCAGCAGAAGCAGGGCGTGGAATCGCTCCTCATTGTCGTTCCATCGGAGCATCTCGTCGGGTGTGGCGCTCGTGCGTCCCTCGTCGCGGATGTGCCGGGCGATACGCCGCCAGTCCGCGCAAATGGCCTCCATCTCGAGGAGTTCCGCGTCGGTGATGTGGCGAGCTGCCCGGCGAGCCGCGAAGGGTTCGAGGTGCTCGCGCAGGTCGTAGAGTTGGAGCAGCTCCTGGAAGTCGATCTGGTGCACGTAGGCCCCGGCGCCCGGCACAAACTCGAAGACCCCTTCACTCACTAGACGGTTGATCGCCTCTCGAAGCGGCGTCTGGCTGACACGCAGCTCCTTTGCGATGACCCGGTTGACGAGACGCTGGCCCGCCTGAAGCTCGCCGCGGACGAGCTTCTGCCTAAGGCCGTGGTATGCGCGATCTGCGAGGGTTGGTTCCATGATGTATCATGCTATATCATATCACTCACCCACCCCAGGTCAAGGTCATCCGTTCGATTCCAGCGCTGTGTTTGCATCTTATGGGACCGATCGCATGTTATCGGACCCATCGGGTGTTCTTGGCCTGATCGCCGGTTCGCAGGCCCATTCTCCTGTTTCCCCTCGATGTCTGGTGATTCGCTGGAGGCCAGGTTCTTTTCTCGCGGTCGCCGGAGGGGCTTCCGGCGTGGCATGGGAGCGGGGGTGCTTTGGGGGGAGCCGTGGTCGAAGGCGTGGCCAGCCATATCGAAGATGAAGGTGTGGAATCTCTCGGCGAGTGGTTCGCATCCCGGGTTTGGGTGACTTGGCGTGGCGTCCTCCAACACTTGCCGGCTGGTCGGATTTGGGGCCGGTGGGGGCCGCAAGGATTGCGGCGCGGGTCGATCCGTGAGATGTCATGGGTAGCGTTTGCGATGTCCTGGGGCCTGACGGCCAGACTGGGGTCGGGGTACATGCCCTCGGTGTTGCCACGTTGCCCGGTGTTGTCGCAGGGGCAGGGTGATGGTCGGGGCAATCGCCGTGCCGGAGGTGTTCGTCCTGGTCGGCGTTGTTCACCCTTGTCTCGCCGGGGTGGTGGGGATCGCGGTCGATCGCCTCAGCTCCTGCGGCCGGGAGCGTGGTTCGACTGTGGTTTCGTGCCCGGGACGGCCGAGCTCGGGACGTGGGATTTCGCCGCTGTGATCGGGGCGGCTTGGGTGAGCTTGCTGCGTGTCGCAGTGCGCCGGTCCTGAACGCTTGACCGGTAGGTAGGCTGTGATAGGTTAGGGGCCCTGCTTACCTTCGATGAACTTGGATTCAGGAGAATCGGCGGGGCAGGTGGTCGTTGCTCACGGAGGCCCGGCGGTCCGCGAGGGCTGGCCGAAGGCTGGTGGTTGGCGTTTTGTTTGGCGGATGAGGCGAGGGCGGTGCGCTACCGGGGCCATATCGGGTGGCTGTGGGTCGCGAGGGTGCGGTAGCGTGGCGTTTCCTGTCGAGGCGAGAACGAGGAGTGGCTTCTATGAAGCATGGTGTTGAGGAAGGTGGTTGTGGAGTCTTGATGCTCGCGGCGAAGTATCTCGGAGCAGCCTGCAGTGTGGCGATGGCAGTGTGCTGTTTTGGCTGTTCACAAGTGGACCCGAAACCTGATTATGCGCGGGCTCGCGATCTGATCAAGGCCAGTGCCGGCCAGGACGTGGTCTACTCGCCTGCGGAGCCTGGGCTGACCGAGGACGAGATTCAGGCCTTCCTGGCGGAGGGGCTGGCGCAGGAGGAAGCGGTTCGCATTGCGTTGCTCAACAACCGGGAGCTGCAGGCGGCGTTCTATGACATTGGAGTGGCGCGGGCCGATTGGGTTCAGTCGGGTCTGCTGGCGAACCCGACGATCAGCACGGCGCTGCGTTTTCCAAGTGGTGGCGGTTCGACGGACATCCTGGGTGCTTTCTCTCAGAACATCGCTGACCTCTGGCAGATTCCGATCCGCAAGAAGGTGGCGGAGGGGCTGGTCGAGCAAGCCGTTTTGCGCGTGGCCGGAGTGGGCAGCAGCGTAGCCGGCAACGTCCGGCGGGCGTATCAGGATGCGGTGACGGCGGAGGACAGCGCCGACCTGGCGAGCCGGAACGCCCAGCAGGCGAGCGCATCGGTGGCCGTGGTCCGCGGGCGGCGAAGCCCGGCCGCGTCGCCCTTGGATGTGGACATGGTGCGTGGCGACGCGATGCAGGCGGAGCTGGCCGCCCAGGAAGCGAAGGCCGAGGTGGCGGTGAGGCGTCACCAGTTGGCTAAGTTGCTCAGTTTAGCGTCGTTGCCGGATCACGTGCGGCTGACGGATCGGCTGCGTGATGCGGGTTCGGTGCCGCTTCCTGCCGACAAAGCCATCGCAGTGGCCCGTGTGAAACGGGTGGATCTCCAGGCGGCCTCGAAGGCCGAGGTGGCGACTCAGGCCCAGATCAAATCCGAGTATACCAAGATGATTCCGGCGTTTAATCTGGGCATGGACATGGAGCGTGAACCGCAGATCGAGGAGACCAGCAAGAGTCGGCTGGCGACGATTCGGGATGCGGTGAGGACCAATGTGCGTTCGCGGGCACTCAGCGGCATAACCGGGGGTGCGGGTGCCGCGTTGCCGCTGGGTGGTCTGACCGCGGCCGCCGAACCCGAGGAGGAGGCGGCCCTGGGGCCACTTCTGGCGGTCACGCTGCCGATTTTTGACCAGAACCTGGCCCAGGTTTCCAAGGCCAAGCTGCTTCATGAGCAGGCGGTGAAGCAGCGTGAGCTGCTCGAGACCAACGTGGGCCATGACATTGCGATGCAGCACGACCGGGCCGAGCTGGCCTCGCGGAATCTCACGTTTTACCGGGACAAGCTCGTTCCGCAGGCGGAGCTGAATCTCAAGGGTGCGGAAGCGGATTACCAGACGGGGAAGATCCCGGCGGTGACGTTGCTGGATGCTCAGCGGACCCTGTTCGATGTTCGTCATCAGCACCTGCAGGCCCGGGGCAATGCGACCACGGCGATTGCCGACCTGGAACAGGCGGTCGGAGCTCCGCTGGCCGTGGCGGCGACCATGCCGGCGGCGGAACTGGCTGCCCCGACCGCTTCCGGCAAGACGACGCCTACGCTGAGTGTGCCGATTCCGAGCGCCCTGCCTGCGACCCCGGTCGGTCAGTCGTTGACTGGCGTGCCGGCCCTACCTGCGGGGCCGGTTTCTCCGGGCATGCCGGCCCTGAAGGCTCCCGCTTTGCCCGCGGTGCCGGCTCCTCCGGGCGGGTTGCCTGCCCTGAAGCCCCCGACCCTGCCCGTGGTGCCGGCCTCGCCGGGCCCGTCGCCCGTGCAAAAGGCCCAGGAACTAGAAGGCGCCGTTTTCAAGGTAATACCTCCTATAAATGCTCAGAAGAAGTAGGGTTTCACACCAGCCCGGCGGACAGGCGGTCGGATCGCTCCTGACGGAGGCTGAGGCGTCTGCCCGGTGGCTGCACCTTTCTTCAGCCCTGGCGGGCGAAAGGGAGATGGCAGGAGCCCTGGGTACTTCGTGGCGAGCGGGCCAGGGTGGCTTGGACCTTGCTTGTTCGACCCGGGCATGCAGCGTAAACTCCGGCCTAATCACTTGTTGGCCTTGCCGCGATGGCCGATAGATGGGGAGGGGCTTGACCGGTGGGTTGAGCCCCGGGGTTTATCAGACGGAGTGAGAACGTGAGGATGTCCGACGCCCACCGGCGAGGTGGGATTACGATTTCGTTCGAGTTGTTTCCGCCGAAGGACAGCGACGGTGAGGCGAAGCTGTTTGGGCAGGCGTTGCCCGCTCTGATCAAGCTGGAGCCGGCTTTTGTGACCTGCACGTACGGAGCGGGGGGGACGACCAAGGCCAAGACGCTTGAGACGATCACGCGTATCAGGCAGGCAACGGATCTGGAAGTCGCCAGTCATCTGACATGTGTAGGGGCCACCACCGAGGAGATCGACACGTTCCTCGATCACATTCACGAACAGGGCATCACCAATGTTGTGGCCTTGAGGGGTGATCCGCCCAAGGACGACCCCGGTTTCGTGGCCAATCCGGCCGGTTTGAGGTATGCGGCGGACCTGGTGGCCTACCTGAGCAGGCGAGGCGGCTTGGATGTGGCCGTGGCCGGCTATCCGGAAGGGCACCCGGAGTGCCCGGACAAGGTGGCGGACTGGCAACGTTGCGCGGAGAAGGTCGAAGCCGGGGCGGGGCTGGTCATAACGCAGCTGTTTTATGACAACCGGGACTTTTTCGAGTTTGACCAGTACCTCAAGAACAAGATGGGTGTGCAGGTACCCGTTGTGCCCGGGATTCTGCCCATTCTGAGTGGTCCGCAGATCCGTCGTTTCTGCAGTCTGTGCGGGGCGAAGGTACCGGCCGAGGTTAGCAGGAAGCTGGACACGTTCGGTGACGATCACATCGCCTCGCGGGAATACGGTGTCGAGGTGGCGACGGAGATGTGCCAGGAGTTGATCGAGTACGGCGTGCCGGGCTTTCACTTCTACACGCTGAACCGGGTGCATTCGACGCGCGAGGTGCTGCAGAATCTGGGCTTGGCCGCCAAGTGATCATGTCCGAGGATTCTCCACCGACTGGCGAGGAATGGGTCGCGACCGGGAGATGGGCGCGGGATGTGGCCCTACTGGTTGTCGTCCAGCTTGGGTTGGGGCTGGTCTGCCTCAAGACGGTTCCCCGGGTGTACAACGATGACGCCTGGGAAGCCTCGCTCGGTTACTGCCTGGCCTATGACGGCTCGCTTCGGCACGGGATCATTGAAGGCTGGGGGGGGCTACATGTCCATTTCGTGCAGAACCAGGTGATTCAGCCGCTGCTGCTGGCGGGGATGTACCACGTTTTTGGCTTTAGTCTGTTTACCAGCCGAGTGGCATCCGTGTTGATGGGGATGCTGGCGGTGGCGGCCATCTACGGAGTGATGCGAGTCTGGCTGGGGCGGCGGCTGGCGTTATGGGTGGCCTTGTTCACGCTGATGCATCCATGGTTTTTCGAGTTGAGCCGGCGGGTGCGGCCGGACATTTTCGTGATTGCCCTGGCGTGGTCGGCCTTATGGGTATGGGTTGGCAAGGTGGATCGGCGGCCGCGGTTTGCAGCAGTGGGCGCGGGGGTGATGGCAGCCCTGGCCGCCCTGGCTCATCCGACGGGACTTGTGCTCGGGGTGGCGCTGATTGGTGGCGTGTTGTGCTGGATGAGGCCGACGCGGCTCCGCACCCTGGTGATCTGGGGTCTTCCTGCTTTTCTGGTCACGCTGTTGCCTTATATTGGGTATGTGCTTTGGGCGACTCAGGATCCTCAGGTTCGGTTTTTTGAGCAGATGCGCGGCGGGAAGCCGGTGGTTTCGACCGGGTGGTCGGTGATCGTGACGGGTGAGTTGCAGCGGTGGAGGCATTTTCTGCAGTGGCCGAAGGGTGCTCCGCTGGCGGCGGTGATTCTGGTCGGCTGGCTGGCGGGATGGGTCCGCTCAACGCGAGGGGACAAGGCCATGGCGACATGCATTCTGCTGTTTGCGGCGGCCATGCCATTCACGACGGTGAACAACACGTCGCGGTACCTGGTGGGTCTCATTCCGCTGATGGTGGCACTTGCGGTGCGGATGGGTGAACGCCTCCTGGTGGAGCGGCGGGTGGAGGGCCGTTCGGCCCGTTGGTGGCAGATGGGCGTCGTGGCAGGGGCTGTGGTCCTGTATGTCGGGATGAGCGCGGCCGGTATTGGGCTAATGATCTGGCGTGTTCGGAACGCGGATCTGGATCGCGTGGCGGCCAGGATATCGGCGATCACCGGCCCTGAAGCGAAGGTATATGGTGAGCAGCTATTTTGGCTGGTACAGGAGGGTCGTTTTCGATATGGTCCATACCCGCTCGACTATCGCTGGCGAGCGACGGTAGAGGACGTGGCGCGTCACGGTTTTGGCTACGCGGTCCGCACGGCCTGGAAGTTCGAGGCAAGTCGGGGGGTTGATGTGCCTCCGATGTCGATGCCGGCGTGGCGGCCCGACTACATCGTCGACCAGGTCTGCCGGCAGCGGGGGAGTCTGGTGAGTGCGTTTCGTGACCCGGACTTCGGGCCGATCGAGGTCTACAGGCTTCGGTGGGACGATCCGAACGGCAGTGGGTCTGCTCCAGCGAGCGGGGCGGTCGATGAGCGAGGCTGAGGATCGAGGTCGATGAGCGTGGCTGAGGACCAAGGTAAGGTTGTGGTCGGAGGGGAGGCGGCCCCGCGTGTGCTTGGGGGGACGCGACTGCTCCGGCGGCGTTTACCTTCGTTTCGGATCCTCCGGAGAACGCTGATTGGCTACTGGGTTCTGATGTTCTGTGCGACGCATTGGCCGGACGTAGACCGTTTCAGGCCGGAAAGCGGCTGGCCGTTTCCGGAGTTCGATCGGTTGGTGCACTTTGGTTTGTACGCCGTCTGGGGTTTGTTGTGGTGGATGATCTTCCTGGTGAGTCGGCGCGCGGTGAGCCGATGGGTGATAGGGTGGGTGCTGGCGGGCGGGGTTGTCTGGGCGGCGTTTGACGAGTGCACGCAGGCGGTTGTGGGGCGGACGCCGGACGTTATCGACTTCGTGTGCGACGTGGGCGGGTTGCTGGCGAGTCTGGTGGTGTTCCGGCTCTACTGGCGGTTCAGATCAGGTGAGGATCGGGTATCGGCCTGACGGGAATGCGTCAGTTAAGGTTGTATTTGGTGAGTCAGGAGTAACGACGTTGGCAGATGGGCTTGGGTCGGACAGCGGTTTGATTGTGCCGGAATCCCGTCTTGTGGTGCCCGCGGAAGGCGAGGGTCGTTGGTATGTGGCCCACACTCGTTCGCGGAATGAGAAGATCCTGGCCGAGGAGATGGGCCGGATACAGATCTTCAGCTACCTGCCGCTGACGGAGCGGGTGACCCGGAGTGCGGTGACGCGGCGTGTGTCCCGGAGCATGGTTCCGGTGTTTCCGGGGTATGTTTTTTTTCTGGCCAACGAGGAACAGCGTTACCTGGCGTTACGTACAAACCGCATTGCCCAGGTGTTGAACGTTCCGGATCAAGGGCAGCTTGTGGCCGAACTGCGGCAGGTTCATCATTTGCTGGCGCACACGAATGATTTCAGTGTGTCCAGCCGATTGGAGGTTGGGGATTGGGTACGGATCGTCGCCGGACCGCTTCGGGGTCTGGAGGGGGTTGTCACGCGTCGTGCTGACCGCTGGCGTCTTCATCTGAACGTGACCACGCTGGGTCAGAGCGTTCATGTCGAGATCAGCGCTGAAGATGTGGAGAAGACGGACCCGCCCGTTGGGGCCGGGGCTGGTGGTCGCTCGGCGTCCCGTCCGGGATAGCGAAGGCTAGGCTTTCGGACAAGCTGGAAAACTCTGTTCAAAACCGATCCCCAACTCCTGTGCGGGGTTGTGGCGGACCGATATCATATTGTCATTGCCGTGTTTGCGGCAATTTGGCCCTCGATTGGGGTGGTCCGATAAGTTGGGCGCTACGGCGGCCGACGGGGACGGAGTCTAGGCAGGGCAGGGGGTCGGAAACCGTTCATGGGACACGTTGTCGTCACTGGTGCGGCGGGGTTTATTGGCTCGCATCTTTCTGAAGCCCTGCTGCGGGGCGGCTGGCGGGTGACGGGGCTGGACTCGTTTGACAGCTTTTATGATCCGGTGGTGAAGTGGCGGAACGTGTCGGGCTGTCTTGGCCAAGAGGGTTTTAGGCTTGTTGAGGGGGACATTCGGGACGGGGTGGTCGTTGATGCCGTCTTAGGCGGGGGGGTGGACGCGGTGGTGCACCTGGCCGCCCGGGCGGGGGTTCGGCCGTCCATTGAAGAGCCTCTGCTGTACGAGGATGTAAACATCCATGGGACCGGTGTGTTGCTGGAGGCGGCGCGGAAGCACGCGGTCGGTCGGTTCATCTTTGCGAGCAGTTCGAGTGTTTACGGCAACAACAGGAAGGTCCCATTTAGCGAATTGGACAATGTGGATCATCCGATCTCGCCTTACGCTGCGACGAAGAAGGCCGGCGAATTGGTCTGCCACACGTATCATCACCTGTTTGGCATGGCGGTGACGTGTTTGCGTTTTTTCACCGTGTATGGGCCGCGGCAACGGCCGGATCTGGCGATCCACAAGTTTGCCCGGCTGATCGAGCAAGGCAAGCCGATCCCGGTGTTTGGGGATGGTACGATGATGAGGGACTACACCTTCATCTCGGACATTGTAGCTGGCATCGTAGCGGCGATGGAGCGAGCGAGCGGGTATCACATCTACAACCTGGGTAATTCGAGTCCGGTATCGCTGTCCGATCTGATCGGCGCGTTGGAGGGGGCCTTGGGCAAGAGAGCGATGGTCGATCGGCTGCCCATTCAACCGGGTGATGTGGAGCGGACGTTTGCGGACGTGAGTCGGGCGCGGGCGGAATTGGGGTTCGAGCCGAAGACGGATCTGACGGCGGGGCTGGCGGAGTTTGTTGGATGGTTGCGGGGATCATGAGGTTGTTGGGGCAGGGCGTTGCGTTGGCGGTGGGTGGTTGGGGCGGCCAGCCCAGGCGAGGCCTCCGCGGTCCTGAGGGGCACGACCCTGCGGTGAATCGATGAGCATCCTGGATCGAGTTGGAGGCTGGGTGTTTTCGCTGCGTGATCGTGTTCGCATTTGTAGTCTTCGGCGGCGGGGACTGGTTTTCGGCGAGGGGCTCATGCTGGAGCGCGGTGTCGAGATTACGCATCCTGAGCGGACGCGGTTTGGCGAGCAGGTTCACGTAGGGCGAGACTGTTACGTGAGCGTCTGGCCGGAGGGTGAGCTTCTCGTGGGCAGCCGGACGTATCTGGGGCGGGGATCGATCATTCTGGCTCATCGATCGGTTTGCATCGGCGATGACTGTCTGATCGCGCCGGGCTGTCACATTACCGACGTCAATCATGGCATTGCGGCGGGGCGGCTCATTCGTGATCAGGCTCTGGAGTCTGAGGCCGTGCGGATCGGCCGTGATGTGTGGATCGGAGCGGGGTGTTCGGTGCTGCCGGGGGTGACGATTGGCGACGGGGCGGTCATTGGAGCACGAGCGGTGGTGACCCGAGACGTTCCTGAGAACGCGATTGTGGCGGGTGTTCCGGCCCGGGTGATCGGCTGCCGCAAGGTGCCGGGCGACGGGGGGCAGGGGTGACGGAGGGCGGCCCTGCAGTGGCGGGTTCTCCGGTCTCGAACTGACCATTCGCATGTTGAAGCGTGACATCAGTGCGACGTTCGTGGGCAATCTGGCCCTGATCGTGATCATGCTGGGGACGGCGACGGTCACGTCGCGGACGCTCGGTCCGGCTGGCCGGGGCCTGCTGGCCATGGCCTTCCTGATTCCGACGATCACGAGCACGTTCGCCTTGTTGGGGCAGGAGGTGGTTAACAACACGTTTGCCGGCTTGTACAGAGAGGCCAGAACGGTCCTTTTCTTTCACTCTCTGGTCTTCACGGCTGTCGGTGCCGTCGTCAGTTCGCTGGTCATAGGAGCCTATTTCTGGTGGCTGCCCGTTCCCCGCGGGAAGTTCGCCCTGCTGGATCAGCCGATCATCTGGGCCATGTGCTTCATCGCCCCGATCACCATGTTCAATACGCTCATGTTCGGCCTGCTTCGCGGTTCGGGAAGGGTGGTGACCGCGGCGATGTTGCGGATCGTCAACGGACTGGTGCTGCTGGTGCTCCTCTTCCTGTTCCTGGTGATTCTGCGGTACGGTGTTCTGGCGGCGGTCTGGGTGAACGTGGCGGCGTCGCTCATGGGTGGTGGCCTGACGGTGTTTTGCCTGCGGAAGGACATTGACTGGCGGAGCCGGTGGTGGGACCGCGAGATGCTGGTGAAGAGCCTCCGTTTCGGCTGGCCCATCTGTCTGGCCACGTTTGCCGGCTTTCTCGTTTACCGGATCGACCAGGGCATTCAGGGATACATGGTTGATGAGTTTCAACTGGGGCTCTACACCCAGGCTGTCGGCGTAGCCGAGCATCTGAAGGTGCTGCCGAGTTCGATCTCGACGGCGTTCTTGCCTCGGCTGGCCAACGAGTTGGAGACGCGCCGCGAACAGGTTCCCGCGGTGTTTCGGATGACGGTGATTGCCTCGGCTGCGGCGATGGTCGGGACCGCGCTCGTGGGCGCTCCAGGAATCGTTTTGCTGTTCGGCTGGGAGTTCCTGGGATCGATACCTCCGTTTCTACTTCTTCTGCCAGGCGTAGCCATTTTGGGTGGGGCATCGATACTCGCGAGCGATCTGCTCACGCGGCAGAAGCCCGGGTACAACATGACCGTTGCCTGGGTGACGCTGGCGGTGAGCGTGGCGCTCAATCTCTCGCTGATACCGGTTTTAGGAATCTGCGGATCGGCGATCGCCGCGAGTCTCAGTTATCTCGTTGCTCTGGTGTTGTGGATCAAGTTTTACGTTCGGGAGTCGGGCCGGGCGATGCATGAACTGCGGCCCAGGCGAGCGGATCTGGTGCTGGTGTGGCGGACGGGGTGGGAAGTCCTGGGCAAGTTGGCGAGTCGCATTAGGCGGCGTTCCGCGACCGCTGAAGCGTGATGGTGGACGGAGCGGTGTTTGTGGAAGCATGAACGCAAGTGGAAGTCGCACGAATTGGTGTCATGGGGTTCCCGTACTGGCGACGCGTGGCGACGGAGTTGCTGCGCCGGGCGGGGTTCACACCCGAGGAGGTGGTTCCGGCCGGTCGGGGTGGTCTGGTGAGGTGGCTGGGCGGCCGCACCTGGCGCCGGTTGGGGGCGATACACCATGTTGGTGGTCCGACGGTCTGGCGGACGGCGGCGGCGCTGCGGGCGACCGGTCGCCCGGTGGTCTGGCATTGGATTGGGAGCGACCTGCTTGCGTTCAAACGAAGTCGGGCGATCAGTCTGGATCGGGTGTTGGGCCGCCGGGCGGTGGGCCGGTGGGCTGCGGCCCATTGTGCGGACTCGCCGCAGCTGGCGGAGGAGCTGACCGCGGTAGGTGTTGCGGCTGCGGTTGTCCGGTTGCTGCCTGCGAAAACTGAGGCGACGGTAGCGGATCTGCCTGGTGAACCGGCGGTGCTGAGCTACTGGAGCGACGAGAAGTTCGCCTTCTACCAGGGACCACTGGTATTGGACCTGGCTCGGGCCTTCCCTGGGGTGAAGTTCCGGATTGTCGGAGCCGGCGGTCGCGGCGTGGATGCTCCGCCGAACGTCGAGTTTCTCGGTTTCCTGGGAGACATGGAAGAGGCTTACCGGGCCTCGACGGTTTTGATTCGCATGCCTCTTCACGACAGTCTGTCGGCCATGGTTCTCGAGATGCTGGCGCGCGGTCGGTACGTGATCTACAACCAGCCGCTGGAGTGCTGCCATCGGGCCGGCTCTGCCGAGGAAGCGAAGGCGTCGCTGGGCGAGATCCTGGAGCGGCGAGAGCCCAACCTGGCCGGTGCGGCCATGGTGCGGGAGTGTTTCTCGCTCGACGTTGAAGCGGCCAAGCTCAGGTCGCTCTACGCGAAGATCCTGAGGTGAGATTGGGTGGACGTGATCCGGGAGTCGGGTTCGTGATTCACAGCCGGGGGCGGCGGGAGACGAGAGGCGGGCACGGATGGTGAGTTCTGCGACTGCCGAGGAGACTCGGGCTGTGCTCATGTTGTCCCAGGCGTTCCCTCCCCGGCAGGCGGCGGGCACGTTTCGGGTGATTCGGTTCACCCGTTTTCTCCCCGAGCTGGGATGGAAGTGCGTGGTGGTGACGCCCCGGGTCCAGTGCCATCCGGGACTCGATGAGACGCTTGTCGAGCAGATCGATCCGGCCACGGAGGTGGTGCGATTTGGCTGTGGTGATCCGGCCGAGCACCTTCGTCGATGGGTCACGCTGCGCCGAGACCTGGTGGGCCGGCTGACGCGTAAGCCGGCGAGAGTCCTGTCGCGCCTGATGGACAAGGTCCTGTTGCCGGACACCCGGGTCCTGGGTACGAGGAGGCTGTTTCGAGCGTGTACTCGGGTGTTTGCACGCCGGCGGGTCGACGTGGTCTGGATCACCGGTCCGCCGTTCAGCTATTTCCGGATCGTGCCGAGGCTGAAGAAGGCCTTTGGCGTTCCGGTTGTTCTCGATCTTCGTGATCCGTGGACGACTGGTGATCTGCGGTATCAGGGGCGTGACCGGTGGCGGCTCAAGCATGAGAGGCGGATGGAGGGCGAGGCTTTTGCGTTGGCCGACCGCGTCGTGCTCAACTCCGAGCTCTGTCATCGGGCGTATTGTCGTCTCTATCCCGACTTGCCGGCGGACCGTTGGGCGGTGTTGACCAACGGGTATGATCCGGAGGAGTTCGTGGACGTGCTGCCGGAGCCGTTTGACCGGATGGTTCTGGTTCACGGTGGCCTGAGCGGCGGGAACCGGACGGCCCGATGGCTCATTCAGGCGATGGGTATTCTGTGCAAGGCTGGGGTGCTTTCTCCGGCGAGTTTCCGGTACGTCAGTTACGGTTCGGGCGGCCCGGAGGAGCACGAGGCCGCGGTGGCGGGGGGGGTCGCGGACATGGTTGAGTTTCGGGGTTCGCGGAGCCACAAGGAAGTGCTTTCCGCGGTCAAGGGGGCCGGGGCGTTGCTGCTGATCGTGGGGTCGGGGCACGAGACGAGCATTCCGGGTAAACTCTATGAGTACTTGGGTGCAGGGCGGCCGGTCATCATGGCCGGGGCGCCTGATTGCGCTGCGGCCGATGTGATCCGTGAGACCGGCGTAGGGCGCGTTGTGGCCTTGAATGATGTCGAGGGTCTGGCCGACTGTCTTCGTGATCTGGTCTTGGGTCGTCTGGCGTCCCACCGTGACGAGGGGCGGGTCCGGGCGTACGAATCCCGCTCGATCAGCCGCAGGTTGGCCGACCTGCTCAGGTCGGTGATGGATGGTCCCGCCTAGTGAAGGAGTCGCATGGTGTCTCAGATAACCGCTGATCCGAGTCTTCTCCAGGGGGGATACCCGCAGGAGGTGCAGGAGGGTGCAAGCGCCCATAGCCCACCGGCGGGCGTTCGGGGTCCGATGCTCGCGATTATCTTCTTCTGCACCGGCCTGATCAGTTACTGGGGCAACGCGTCGATTGCGACCCAGCTGGGGTATCTTTCGCAGGGCATTGTCGGCCTGCTGGGGGTGATGATCGTGATCTCGATCTTCGCCAGCCGCGTTCCGGTGGTATTCACCCGGGAGATGCTGATGGCCAGCGGTTTCTGCGCGTGGGCCCTGCTGGGCTATCCCGGTGCCTCACAGCATCAGGTTGCCTCGGACGGCCTGAAGACGCTGCTCAAATTGCTGCCGATGGCCTTCGTGGTGGCCAACGCGGTGAACGGGCGGCGGGCGTTTCTGTGGCTGGTGGCCGCAGTCGTAGTGACCACCATTGCAGCCTCGCTGGGTGGAGCTTCAGGTCTGGCTCGAGGGGTGGAGGTGGCCACGGATGCGGGTGGAAGGGAACAGCGTATTCAGGGGCTCTTTGGCAACCCGAACGGTCTTGGGAAGCTGTGTTGCCTGGCCCTGTGGGCGGGTGCTTCTCTCCTCCTGATCAGTCGGGGCAAGCTGGCCAAAGCTGCACTCATCGGGGGCCTGGGCTTCATCGTGGTGACCATCGGCCTGACCGGCTCAAGGCAGGCCATGATCGGCCTTTTCCTCCTCATTGTGGCCCTGTACTGGTACGTTCTCCGCAGGACCAGCACGCGGGCGGGCGGCAAGGTCGTCTGGGCGATCGTGATTGGCGGCGTGCTGGCCGCGGCGATTCTGTACATGTCGACGACGCCGTTCTGGAAGCGGATGGAGACCATGTTGGGTACTGCGTCCAGCAGCCGGATGGAATCCAGCGCCGGTGCCCGTGCGGCGTTCATGCGGAAGTCGCTCGAAGTGGCCCTGCATAATCCGATGCTGGGCGTGGGGTATGATTGTGTGTCTTACGAACTTGGTCGTCTGGGCGGCTCGAGCCTGAGAAGCCCGCACAACACCTTTCTTGGGCTTGCGGCCAACACGGGCTTCATCGGCTGGGGTCTGTTCTATGGAGGGTGGGCGTTCCTGCTGCTGCGGATTCGATCGGTGAGCAGGCTGCCGCTGCCAAGAACGGACTTTGTCCTGGTGAGGTGTCTGTGTCTTCTCCAGGTGTTGCTGCTCTTCTGGGGAGTGGCGGCCACGCTGGTGAACTACAAGCTTTTCTGGGTCGTGAGTGCCGCGTCTCTGGGATACCTTGTTTGGCTTGAGCGGACTTATCGTCCATGGGTTCAGGAGACATACGAAGCGCCGGTTTACACACCGGTTCCGGCGTACTGACCTGTGGGAGCCTCGTCTAGAGATGGCGATCGGCCCAGCCGCAAGGAGCTTTCGCTAATGGCGGACCCTCCGCATGACTCTGCCAGCGTTCTGCCTGAGGCGGCCTTCGGCGGCACCTGCTGCGTGATCTCGCACAAGCAGTTTTACCGGGTCGACGGGCAGTACTGTACGACGGGCGGTTTTGGCCGGTACATCGAGGTGCTGGCTCAGCTGTTCGACCGGGTGATCGTGGCTGTTCCCGTTCGTCACCAGATGCCCGCGGACGGCGTAACGCCCTTGAGGGTGGCGCGAGCCCAGGTGGCTGAACTGCCCACCTACAGGCAACGATACACTTTTCAGTCGCTGCTACACCCCATCGGTTACTCGATGCCGCTTCTGGCGGTGATCCGAAGGGCGGACATTGTTCACCTCATGTTCCCCGGTTACCTCCAGGTTTTCGGTTTCTTTCTTGCCCGGCTGCTGAGGAAGCCGGTCTTCTGCTCAATGGTGGGCGACTGGGAGGCTCTGTTTGGGGTCACTCGAGTGGCCGAGCGTCATCCCCGGCTGGTTCGCGGTTTTGTGATGGCTCACCGCCCGTTGCTCCGCTGGATTCTCAGCAGCGATCTGGTGTTTGCCTATGGCCGCAAGCTGGCCGAATCCTACCAGGGACGTGGCAGGAATGTCGTGTTGGGCGAGGACAGTACTTTCCGCGAGGATGATATCCGCCCGGAGGAGACGCTGGGCCCGTTGCCGGCATCCCCTCGACTGCTGTTTGTGGGTCGGCTGGACTATCTGAAGGGCATCGCGGTCTTGTTGCGTGCCCTGGCCTTGCTGCGAGGCGAGGGTTTGACGCCGGTATTGACCCTGGTCGGGGAGGGGCCGAACCGCGCCGAGTTCGAGGTGTTGGGCCAGGAGTTAGGCGTGGCGAATGCCGTCACCTTCCGCGGGTATGTGCCGATGGGCGAGCAGCTCTGGCGCGTGTATCGCGAGCATGATCTTTTCGTGCTCCCCAGTTTCACGGAGGGGATACCGAAGGTCGTCATTGAGGCCCTGGCCAACGGATTGCCGATCGTTGCCACGCGGGTTGGCGGGATTCCGGACCTTGTCCCGCCGGAGACCGGCATCCTGGTGCCACCGAAGCAGGTGGAGCCGCTGGCCGACGCCATCCGACGGATCTTGACTGATGATGCGTTCCGACAGGGCCTGGCCAGGTCCGGTCTGCGCTGGGCTCGCGGGAAGACGATGGAGGCTCAGGCTCGCTATCTGGAAGGTCATCTCCGCCGGAGTTTCCCGGGTCTCACCAGGGCCTTGAAGTCGCGGCGGGCGGTGAGGGGGGAGTCGGTGGTCGAGTCGAGAGGGGCTTGAGCCTTCTTGGCGTCATCGCCAGGCGAGTCATGGGGAATGGGTCTGCCCATGAGCAGGATCCGGGTTCTTCACATCATCGGCCAGATTCGACGCGGCGGTTGCGAATCGCAGCTGCTGGGTCTGTGCGAACGTCTTGACAAGGCTCGCTTCGATCTCTCGGTATGCTGGTTTGTCCGGATGGACGAGGAGCTCGACGAGGAGTTTGCGCGAGCGGGAGTGCAGCCCATCTTCCTTGATAAGAGGGCCGGGTCTTTGTGGCAGTTTTTCCGGCGGCTCAGGCGCGTGATCAAGGAGACCTCACCGGACATCGTGCACACCTGGTTGTTCTCCGCCAACTTCTGGGGACGGTTTGCGGCGATGAGCTGCCGTGTTCCGCGCATCGTGGCGAGTGACCGGTGCGAGGTCGCGATGGACAATACGGTTGTGCGCATCGCCGAGCGCTTGCTGGCGTCTCGAACCACGCGACTGGCCAACAGCCTGGCGGTGGCGCGGTCGCTGGAGGAGCATTTTGGCCTGCCCGTCGTTTGCACGCGGGTCATCTACAATGCCGTTCAGGTACCGTTGCCGGAGCGAGAGCAGGCTCGGCGGGAGATACGGGACGAACTCGGTCTCCCCCCGGACAGCCAGCTTGTGCTGATGGTGGGGCGTTGTACCTGGCCGAAGAACTACCTGATGTTCATCCGGGTTGGCCAGCTGGTGTGCGGCCGGTTCGAGCGGGCGTACTTTTTGGCTGCGGGGGGCGGGCCCGAGGAGGCGTCGCTCCGCGGGCAGGTTCAGCGCGAGGGCTGGGAGCGCCGGATCCGTTTTCTCGGAGAGCGGCCGGACATCGCGAGGCTCCTTGCGGCGGCGGATGTGTTTGCCTTCACTTCCGACTCCGAAGGGCTGCCTAATGCGGTGCTGGAGGCGATGGCGGCCGGTTTGCCGGTGGTCTGCACGGAGTTCGCGTCGGCGGGCGAGGTGATTCTGGGCCCGGAACACGCCGTGCTCGTTCCCTGCGGCGACGTGGACAAGATGGTGGATGCGGTCGGCAGGCTGCTTGCCGCTCCGGAGCATTGTCGGGATCTGGGGGCCGCCGCCCGGGACCACGTGGCGGCACGCTTCAGCTGGGAAAGAGTGGTTGGGGAGACCGCATCCGTCTATGAGGAGTTGATGAGCTCTTCCTTGGGTCGATGAGGCGAGAGGATTGGCATGTGTGGAATCTGCGGCATCGTGGACTTCAGTGATCGGCCGATCAGCGGCGAGCTCGTTGACCGGATGCGCGACATGATGCTGCCTCGCGGGCCGGACGACGCCGGGACGGTCGTTCTGCCGCACGCAGGGTTGGGGCATCGCCGCCTGAGCATCATCGACCTGTCGCCTCGCGGTCATCAACCGATGGCCAACGAAGATCAGACTCTCTGGATGGTTTTCAACGGAGAGGTCTACAACTTCCAGGAGCTGCGACCGGAGTTGGAGTCGGCCGGCCACCGGTTCGCATCGGACACGGATTCGGAAGTGCTCATTCACGGCTATGAGCAGTGGGGGATTGAGCGCCTGCTGACGCGGGTCAACGGGATGTTCGGTCTGGCGTTGTGGGATGGGCGGCGCGAGGAGCTCCACCTGGCCCGGGACCGGTTGGGGAAGAAGCCGGTGTACTACGGCTGGCATGAAGGCCGATTCCTTTTTGGCTCGGACATCAAGTCGATCTGGAGCGTTGCCCCTTCCGGTTGGCAACCGCGCATGGAGGCCATCGCGCGGTATCTCTACTGGCGGTTCGTGCCCGGCCGCGAGGCGGCGTTCAAGGACGTGTACCAGCTGCTTCCCGCGCACTATCTCACCTTGACGCGTGCCGGGTGGGTGGAGCGGCGGTACTGGCATCTGTCCTTCGCCGACAAGGTACGGGACTCGTTCTCGGACATCATGGAGCGGACCTCGGAACTGGTTTTCGGCGCGGTCCGGCGCCGCCTGGTCAGCGATGTGCCGCTGGGTGCCTTCCTGAGCGGCGGCGTGGACAGCAGTTACATCGTAAGTCTGATGGCCGAGGCCAGTCCGGGTCGGGTGCGCACGTTCGCCATCGGCACCGAGGATCCCGATCACGATGAGCGAGCGTTTGCCCGGATCGTAGCCGGTCGGTGGAATACGGATCATACCGAGTTCCAGGTCTCTCCGGACGCCTGGTCGCTGCTGCCCCGGCTGGTGTGGTCGTTTGGGCAGCCATTCGGAGACGCGTCAGCCATTCCGACCTACTACGTGGCTCATTGTGCCCGGCAGCACGTGAGCGTGGCGCTGACCGGTGACGGAGGGGACGAGTCCTTCGCAGGTTACAGCCAGCACCACGGGTACTACCTGGCCCATCTGGTCGGGTGGTGTCTCCCCGACGCGCTGCTCAATCGGGTCTACTCTCTGGTCAGGGGGTACATGTACTCGGAATCGCGTGCTCCGGCGGCCATGGCGGCCCGTTTTCTGCGTTACGCTCATTCCGACCCGCTCGTGGCCTGGGGTGGGGTGAGCAGCTGGGCCCTGCACCATCTTGACCGGATCTGGGCGGGGGCTGCGAGACCGCTTGCCACTCGTGAGAACCTTCTGGCTTACACGCAGGAGGTCATGAAAGGCTATGATGGGGACAGTGCCCTGGATCGGGCCCTCTTCGACGACCTGCACGTGCTCCTTCCCTTCTGCTACAACGTCAAAGTTGACGTCGCCACGATGATGAGTTCGCTTGAAGCCCGATCGCCTTTCCAGGATCAGCTGGTGGTGGAGTGGGCGGCCCGCCTCAAGCCGGGGGTCAAGCTGCGGCCGTGGGAGAGGAAGTACCTGTTGAAGCGACTGGCGGCCAGACGGGTACCGAAGGAAGTCGTCTTCCGCCGCAAGCACGGCTTCTCGATTCCGATCGACGGGTGGTTTGAAGGGGCCTGGGCCAGGCGGGCCCACGAGATCATCCTCGGCAAGACCGCCCGTGAGCGGGGTTTGTTCGACTATGGCTATGTCGCCCGGCTGTGGGAGGAGCATCAATCGCACGTGGCGTGCCACGGCACTCGTTTCTGGCTGCTGCTGTGGCTGGAGTTATGGTTCCGGATGTTCGTCGATCGAACGATGGGGCCCGACGACTCGCTGGATTCGTTGGTGTGAGCGCCGGTGCGGCCTCGATCCAACCGGTCGATCGGGCAATCGATGGTCGTGGCCGTTTTGATCTCATGCGGAAGATTCGCATCCTCCACGTCATCGGTCAGCTTCGGCGGGGGGGCTGTGAGCTTCAGCTTTTGGGGCTCTGTCGGCGGCTGGATCGGGCACGTTTCGACTCGGCGATCTGCTGGTATGTTCGGCAGGCCGATGAGCTGGAGGAGGACTTTCGCCGCGCGGGTGTGTGGACGCATTTTTTCAGCAAGCCGTCCATGTCCGTGTGGCGTTTCTTTGAGCGGCTTCGCGGCGTGGTCAAGGAGGTTGAGCCGGACATCATCCATACCTGGATGTACTCGGCCAACTTCTGGGGGCGCCTGGCCGCTGTGACCTGCGGCGTGTCCGGCATCATCGCGAGCGAGCGGGGCGAAGTGCGTATGACCGGTCTCATCGATCGCGCTTCGGAGTGGTTCTTCAGGAGGCGCACGCTGCGGCTGGCCAACAGCCGGTTCATCGCCTCCTCGCTGGAGCGGCACTTCGGGTTGCCTGCGGAGCAGACGCGGATTGTCCACAACGCCGTGGGTTTCGAGCTTCCTAACCGTGAAGAGGCCAGATCATCGCTTCGTCGGGAACTGGGTCTCGCCGCCGACACCCCGGTCGTGTTGACCGTGGGGCGTCTCGGTTTTCCGAAGAACTACCCGATGCTGGTTCGCGTAGTCGGGCGGCTGGAGCGGAGCGAGTCAGACGCGGTTGTCGCGGTGGTGGGTACCGGTCCGGACGAGGACGTGCTCAAGCGGCGGGTGCGTGACGCGGGACTGGATTCACGGATGCGTTTCCTCGGGTTTCGCGGCGATGTCCCCTCGCTCCTGGCCGGGGCTGATATCTTCTGCTTCACGTCGGACTCGGAAGGCTTTCCGAATGCGGTGCTCGAGGCGATGCTGGCCGGGTTGCCGGTGGTCTGCACGGATTTTCCCTCGGCCCGGGAGATGATCTTCGACCCGCGGGCTGGCATCCTGGTATCGTGCGACGACGACGCGGGCATGGCCGAGGCGATCGGCGATCTCCTGGCTCGGCCGGAGCGCCGCCGAGACATTGGGATGGCCGCCCGGGTGCATGTTCAGCGGCATTTCTCATGGGACCGTCTGGTGGAGACGATGTCCGAGATCTATGAGGAGCTAGCTGGGCGGAAGGGCTTGGAGGATCGTGTTCCGGTCGAGGAGGGCTCAGGCCATCGATTGCCCCGCTGACCGGAAACGGGTGTGGATCGTCAACCCGTTTGACCCGCTGCCTGGTGATCCCGAGCCGCCTGGCCGGTATGCGTCGCTGGCTCGTGTGCTGCGTGATGCCGGGTACGTGGTGACCTGGTGGACGGCGTCGTTCTCACATCGGTACAAGCGTCGGCTCGATCAGGAGCCGCTGCTGGACGCCTGCCGTCGCGAGGGGATCGAGGTTTGTTTCGTTGAAACGCCGCCGTATGAGCGGAACGTGAGCCTGAGCCGTTTTCGGTCGCACCGGGCCTTCGCGGATGGTTTTGCCCGGGCGTCCTTGGCGTTTGCGGCTCCGGTGGTCATCGTAGCCAGCAACCCGCCGATGGAGTCGGCCGCGGCGGCGGGGCGAGTGGCCCGTGATCTTGGTGCCCGGCTGATCGTGGATGTTCAGGACATTTGGATTGAGACCAGCCGGCGTTTCCTTCCGTTCCTCATCCGGTGGGCCTGGCCGCTGCTATTCCGGCCGTGGATTCGGGCCAATCGGGAGGCTTTTGCCGCCGCGGATGCGGTGGTGGGCGTAGCCCGGGACTACGCGGACCAGGCCATTCGGTACGGCAGCGGGGCTTGTCGGCGGGAGGTCATCCCGCTGGGCATTGATCTGGCCGCCTTTGATGTGGCGGCCGCATCCGGCCGGTCTTTGCTGCCTGCCCGGTCGGAAGGCCAGGTTCGGGTCATTTACAGTGGTAGTCTCTCGCGGAACTACGACGTATTGACCGCAGCGCGGGCGGCTCGGAGGGTAGTCGCCGCCCATCCCCATCTGGAGGTCATCTTCAACGGGCGTGGCGAGTTGGTTCCCGAGCTGCGGCAGATGATCGCGGGCGTGCCGGGCATTCGACTTTTCGACTTTGTCGGTGCGGCGGACTGGGCGGCGACGGTGAAGGAGTGCGACATCGGCTGGAATGCCGTCCGGCCGGAATCCAGGATTCTCTTTCCCAACAAAGTGTTCGGCTACTGGGCGGCCGGGTTGGCCATCCTGAACACGATTCCGGGCGAGTGTGCCGAGTGGATTGCCAGGACCGAAACCGGCGTGACCTACGCGGCGGGTGACGAGGAGGGGGCGTGTCGGGCGCTGACCGAGCTGGCCGCGGACCCGGCGAGGCTGGCTTCGATGCGTGCGGCGGCACGGGCGTCGGCTGTCGACCTCTGGGATCGGAAGTATCTCTACCGGGCGTATCTGAGCCTGGTGGAGAGTCTGGCAGATCCGGAGCGGCCATGTTGAGATATGGGTTGGGGGACGGCGGGCTCGAGACTTGGTTTTCGGATCTGGAAGGCGGATCGCGTGCGTCTTCTGATCGTATCCCATAGCGTCAACCCGTGGACGCCTCACTACGCGCGGTACTTCGCTGCCCGGGGAGACAAGACCCTGGTGGTCAGCTTCAGTCCGGAGCCGATCGAGGGTATCGACATGGAGTTCATTGGCGTGGACCCCTGGGACAAGCACGCCAACAAGCATCTCTATGTCACGCGCGTGCCGAGGCTGCGGCGGATCATCAGGCGTTTCAGGCCGGATCTGGTCTACGCCCCGTTCATCGCCTCGAACGGTCTGACTGCCGTGCTGGCCTGGAAAGGTCCGACGGTGACCTCCGGGCGGGGTGGCGACGTGCTCGAACAGGAGCGTCGTGTCGGTTGGCGGCGGGGCATGCGGGAGAAACTGATCCGGTTTGTCTGTGACCGCTGCGTGATGATTCACACGGTCTCGCAGGAGATCGAAAACGAGCTACTCCGGTTGGGTGTACATGCCAGCAAGATATTCCAGATACCAGTTGGCATCGATTCGCAGCGATTCATGCCGGCGGCGGAGATGCCGCGTCATCCGGCCACCCGGCTGATTTGTGTACGCAAACACGAGGGGATCTACGACAACATCACGGTCATCGAAGCCCTGGGCCGTCTGAGGGCGGCCGGCCGGGAGTTCACCGGGGTGATGGCGAGCACGGGCACGCTGTGGGCGGCGCACAAGAGGCGTGCGGAGGAGCTTGGCCTTCTCGATCGGGTGAGGTTCACCGGCGAAGTCCCGCACGAGCAGGTTCCCGAGCTTCTTCGCCAGGCGGACATCTATGTTTCCGCGACGCTGAGCGACGGCACGAGTTCGGCGCTGCTGGAGGCGATGTCGGTCGGGCTGCTTCCCGTTGTTTCGCGTATTCCGGCGAACACGCCGTGGGTGGAGCACGGCGTCACCGGACTGCTGTTCGACACTCAGCGGCCGGACATGCTGGCGGAGCTTCTCGATCGGGCGATCGAGGATCAGGAGCTGCAGCGCAGGGCGTTCGAGGAGAATCGCAGGCTGGTCTGCGAGCGAGCCGACCAGCAAGTCAACATGAAGCGGCTGGCGGACAAGCTGGAGAGCGCGGCCATGGGCGAAGGAGGGGGAGGGTGAAGATCTCGCGCGCGGTCAGGCTTGCCGCCTACTACTGTTTTGCCCGGTTTCTTCCTTCCTCCAATCACTTTGGTGGTCGAGGGATCCGTGTTCTCCGCCGGTGGATCTGCCGGGGTCTCTTCAAGCGGGCGGGGCTAGAGATCAATGTGGAGCAGGGGGCCTATTTCGGCGACGGAAGCCAGCTCGAGATCGGCGACTACTCGGGCATCGGGGTCAATGCCCTGGTGATTGGCCCAGTGGCCATCGGGAAGGGTGTGATGATGGCTTCCGACGTAGTGATTCTGACCTCGAATCACAGGTTTGACCGCACCGACGTTCCCATGTGGCAGCAGGGCGACTATCCGGCGAAACCGGTGGTCATTGAGGATGACGTGTGGATTGGCATACGGGCCATTATCCTGCCCGGGGTGAAAATAGGCCGCGGGGCGATCATTGCGGCCGGTGCCGTGGTTACCAAGGATGTCCCCGAGTATGCGATCGTCGGCGGGTCGCCCGCCAGGGTGATTCGCCGTCGCACTCCCTGCTCGGATCCGTCGAGCGCGCCGGGGCGGTGACGCGGGTGGAGCTGTCATGCGTTTACTGATGGTGGCCCACAGCGATGCCCCCTGGACGCCGCACTACGCGCGCTATTTCAAGGCGCGTGGGGACGAGGTCCTGGTGGTGACGTTTGCGCCCAATGGGATTGAGGGGATCGAGACGGTCTTCATGGGTGTCGAGCCGTTTGACTTCCGGAAGAACAAGCGGCTGTTTTTGACCCGCGTGCCGCGGGTGCGAAGGATCATCCGGGCGTTCAGGCCGGACCTGGTTTACGGGCCTTACCTGACCTCAAACGGGATGACGGCGGTGCTGTCCTCGCGGTATCCGGTCATTGTGGCCGCCCGTGGAGGTGACGTGTTTGAGCACGCCGGAAGTTCGGGGCCGAGGCAGTGGTTTCGTGAGGCGGTGGTGCGATTCGTCTGCTGGCGGGCGGCCATGGTCCACACCGTGTCCCAGGGATTGGACAACGAGCTGATGCGGCTGGGCGTGCCGGCCCGGAAGCTGTTCCGGATTCCGGTGGGGGTGAACGTTGAGCGGTTTCATCCCCGGGAGGAGGGGCCTCGGGCGGACGCCACCCGACTGGTTTGCGTTCGCCGGCACCAGCGGGTCTATGACATCCCGACGATCCTGCACGCCCTGGCCCGGTTGAGGTCGTCCGGCCGGTTGTTCACTTGCACGATGGCCGGCGGCGGCACCCGCCTCGAGATGCACAAGGCGCTGGCGGCGGAGCTGGGGTTGAGCGACGTGGTCACTTTTCTCGGTCACCAGCCGCATGATCGGTTGCCCGCGCTGTTTCGGGACTCCGACATTTACATCTCCGCGTCGCTGAGCGACGGCACGGCCTCGTCCCTGCTCGAAGCCATGGCGAGTGGCATACTTCCGGTCGTGTCGCGCATTCGGGCCAATGGGCCCTGGATCGAGCACGGGGTCAACGGTCTGCTTTTCGAGACCGGCCGGCCGGAGAGCCTGGCTGAGGTTCTAGCCACGGCGATGGCGGACGGCGATCTTCGTCGGCGGGCTTTCCTTGAGAACCCCCGCCGGGTGGACCGGGACGGCAACATGGCCAAGAACATGGATCGGCTGGCGGCCGTCTTCGAGGAGGTCGCGTTCCAGTCCCCGTGTCAGAGGAGATAGCCCTTGCGGATTCTCGAGGTCATTCTGTGGGTGCTGATCCTGTGTCCCATTTACACCATGGTCGTCTATCCCCTGCTGATGTACGTGCTCAGCAAGGTTTTCCCCCGCCGGTTTGTCCGGGAGCCGGTCACCCCCACCGTGACCCAGATCATCGCCGCGTTCAACGAGGAGAAGTCGATCGCCAGCAAGCTGGAGAATTCCCTCACCCTTGACTACCCGCGTGACAAGCTGGAGATTGTGGTGGTCTCGGACGCGTCCACCGACCGCACCGACGATATCGTTCGGGGTTTTGCGGAGCGCGGGGTCAAGCTTCTCCGGGTCGAGGGCAATCTTGGGAAGTCCGCGGCGCTCAACGTGGCCGCCGAGCGGGCTGGCGGTGATATCCTGGCGTTCTCGGATGCCACCGGGCACTGGAACGCGAAGTCCATTCGTAAGATGGCGGAGCACTATGCCGACCCGCGGGTTGGGTGTGTGGCCGGCTGGGTGGCGTACCGTTACGACCAGAGCCTGACCGCCCAGGGATTCAGCGTGTACCAGCGTTTCGTGACCAGTCTGCGCCGCGCGGAGGCCTCGTTCGGCTGCGGGATTGTTGCCCCTGGATCGATTCACTCGATCCGCAAGACCGTCTTCCGCCCGCTGCCGACGACCACGTCCGGTGACATGGCGGACCCGTTTCACGCCGCGCAGCAGGGGTTGAGGACCACGTTCGAGCCCGAAGCCGTGACCTGGGAGGAATCCCGCACCCAGGTGAAGGATGAATGGGAAGCCCGTGTGCGGATCTGCATGCGGGCGTTGGATTTCATGTTTTACGCTTTTCGTCGTTTTCCCGTTCTGCGTTCGCCTCTCTATTGTTTCCAGGTGATGTCGCACAAGTTCCTGAGGTGGCTGGTGGGGCCCTTGATGATTCCGATCCTGATCATCAACGCGATCCTGATCCCCTGTCACTGGGTGTACGCGATTCTGTTCTGCTTTCAGCTTGCCTATTACGGATTGACTCTGTTCGGGTACGTGTCCTCCAACCTGGGGATCCGGGTACCTGGTCTCGCAGGGCTCGTCTTCTACAACTCGGTGAACCTGGCCTACATTGTGGCGATGGTGAAGTATCTTCGAGGCGAGCGCGTCGCCCGATGGAAACCCTCGCGCTGACAAGGACCAGCCGATGCTCAGCAAGACACGCATTCTGGTCAAACATCTGCTTGTGCCGAATCCTGGCGGGGGGCAGGAGACGATCGAGGCCTACGAAAGGGCTTTTGCCGAACGGGTCGGCTCTGCTTGCTGCGCCGGCTTCTGGAAAGGGCGGGTGGCGTTCTTCGCCGTCCTCAAGGCCTTGGGCATCGGGCCGGGTGATGAAGTGGTCATGCCCGGCTACACCTGCGTGGCGGTGCCGGCCGCGGTGAGGTTTCTTGGCGCCGTGCCCGTCTTCGTGGACATCGAGCCCGGCTACTGCACGCTCGATCCGGATCTACTTGCCGCCGCGATCACGCCGCGCACCCGAGCCGTCCTGGTCCAGCACACGTACGGCTACCCGAGTGCGGGTCTGGATCGGGTCATGGGACTCTGTCGTTCCAGGAGTCTGCCGGTCATCGAGGATTGTTGCCATGCCCTGGGCACGCGTCTGGGCGGCCGTCACATGGGTACCTTTGGCGCAGCGGGTTTCTTCTCCACCCAGTGGAGCAAGCCGTACACCACCGGGCTGGGCGGTTTGCTGGTCTGTGGCGATCTAGACCTCTATGAGCGCGTGTGCCGGCTGCGTGACGCCGAGGCCGTTTCCCCGAGTCGGAGATCCGCCGCTCAGCTGGCCTTGCAGAACATCCTTCACGCTCTGCTGGTTTACCCGTGGACCACCGCCATCGCCCGTGAGGCGTATCGCTGGCTGACTCGCCGGGGCATCATCGCCGGTTCTACCGGGAAGGTCGAGAACCTGCACTGGAGTCCGGAGTACTTCAGACGGATGTGTGCCGTTCAGGCCGCTGCCGGGCTTCACGAGCTGGGCCGGATTGCGGAGACGCTTGAGCATCGCCGGAGGGTGACCGAATACTACCTGAACGCTCTGGCTGACGCGTGCTGGCAGATACCGCTTCCAGCTCACGACGCGGAAGTTGCCCTGCTGCGCGTGCCGGTGAGGGTGAGCAACAAGGACGAGATTCTGCGTATCGCCGACGCTCGCCGGGTGGAGATTGGTGACTGGTTCATACGCCCGCTCCACTCGCGACTGACCGCGCAGGAGGTGTTCGGCTACGTTCCCGGCCAGTGCCCGCAGGCCGAGAAAGCCGCCCGCGAAGTCATCAACCTGCCCAACCATTCGCGAGTCAGTCTGAGGTGCGCGAAACGCATCGTCGCATTCCTGCGTGAGACCTGTCGTCCCGCGTAGCCAACCACGGTGGAGGCGGTCCGGGCGGCTCCACTCGATCAGCTCCGGAGTTCACGAATGAGTCCCAGCTCGATCCTCGACTTGGCCGCGCCGGCACGCTGTGTGCCCCTGGCGGACATCGATCCATGGACCGCCGCCGGTGTTGTCGTCTTCATGGTGGTGCCGCTCCTGGCGGTGCTGGAAGTCCTGCGCTACGTCTATCTCGAGTACCGACGGGACCGGGTTCCCGTCCTGCTGTATCATCGCCTCATCTCCCACGCGGCGGCGGAGCAGGGGCTGGTGCCGGACAAGGAGATGATCTGGGTCAGTTACGACACCCGGTTCGCCGAGCAGATGCAGTACCTGCGTGACGCCGGCTACGTGACGCTCGATTTCGACGACTACCTGCGCGTTCGTGCCGGCGAGATGCCGCTGCCGGCGAAGCCGGTCATCGTGACGTTTGACGACGGCTATCTCAGCACTTACACGATGGGTTTCCCGGTGCTCAAGCGTCTCGGGCAGAAGGGTGTGGTTTTCGTATCCTTGGAGCCGGACGAGCACACTCGCAACCTGGTCAAGGGGGTGGACGGTTTTCTCAGCCCGGACCAGATGCGCGAGATGGCCGGCAGCGGAATGTCCATCCAGTCGCACACGGTGACGCACTGCATCCTCGCCGATCTTGCCGACGAGGTCGCGTTGCGCGAACTGGAGGAGTCTCGCCGGCGCATTGCGGAGATCACCGGCAGACCGGTCGAACACATTGCCATCCCGCGCGCCGGATACAGTCGGCGGATCAAGCGGCTGACCCGCATGGCCGGGTACCGAACCGCCTGCTGCAACAACAAGGGAAGCGTCAACGGCTGGTCGGATCTTCTGGCCCTGCCGCGGATCGTGGTCGAGCGCGACATGAGCGTGGCGGACTTTGCCCGCTGCCTCAGTCCGCGCGGCGCTCTCATGCTCCGCATCACCGGTAACATGAAACGCATTCCCGAGCGGCTGGGCGGTGGTCGATTTGCCGCCCGGGTGCGGAAGATCCTGTACCGGGGCCCTCTGCTTCCGTTGTTCGAGACGCGCAATCTGAAACGGGCGATTGCGGCCGGAGGGCTTCTCTACCTTCTGGGCAGCGTCTTGTTCTTCTGGAGCCTTCTGGTTCGCTGAGGGGACGTGCACGCCGGGATGCCGTGCTGATCTGAGCCCGCATGCTTCACGGTTTGGTCATCATCCTCGCATCGATCCTGGCCCTGTCGGTTGTCGGGCTGGTCGGGCTGTGCCTGTGGGAGACTCGCAGTCCCCGGCTCGTATGTCTCATGTATCACCGCCTGAGTCCTCGTGAGGCCTATCGCTCGGTTCGGGGTACGGAGCGCGTCTTCGCTCTGCCTGTGGATGCCTTTGACGCGCAGCTGGAGTACCTGAAGTCCGCCGGGTATGAATGTGTCTCTGCCGGCCAGGTGCGGGCGTTTGCCGCCGGAGAACTGCCCATGCCGCGGCGGGCGGTGCTGATCACCTTTGATGACGGTTGCCGGAGTGTCGCTTCGCTGGCCGTTCCCTCGCTCGCGCGTTTCGGAGCCAAGGCCACGGTGTTCGTGACCACCGATCCATCCGCCTACGTGTTCGACATCGGTGCGGGATACGAACCCCGGCTGACGGAGGAGGAGATGAAGGCCCTGGATGGGGGCGTCGTCGAGTTCGAATCTCACAGCGTGACTCACCGGCCGCTCCGCGGTCTGGCAGAGGATGAGATTCGCAACGAACTCGCTGGGTCCAAGCGGCAGCTCGAGCAGCTTCTTTCTCGTCCGGTCGAGTATCTCGCCATTCCCGGCAACTGGTGGAACGCGAAGGTCATGCAGGTTGCCCGGGAAGTGGGTTACCGGGCCGTGTGGGTCTCCAACCCGGGTTTCGTCCGTCCGGGCTCGAACCGCTACGGGCTGCACCGAGTCAATGTCGAGGGTGAGTTCACGCTTGGCCAGTTTATCACCGCGATGAGCCCCTGGGGGATCGCCCAGCGCCGACCGCTTTCGTTCATCAAGCGGCTGCCGGGGCGGATTCTGGGGCCGGCCTGGTGGCTGCCGCTTCGGAAGGTCATTCTGCGGTTCATTCCGGGTGGGCACCTGTCCATGCGGCGCATGGTCCTGATTACCGGGGTGCTGGCGGCGAGTATGGTGGCCATCCTGCTTCTCTGGTTTCTCGGGTGAAGGTTCGTTTCCGGCGTGTCCAAGCGTCCTGAAATTCTGGTTTTCGAGGCTGAGGCCAAGAGCTCGCTGCCCGTGGCCGAGTCGTTTCATCGCCGCGGTTTCCGCGTGGTGGCGGCGTCCAGCAGGCGCTGCTGCGCGTCGTTCTACTCGCGGTCGGTTCGTGAGCGGATTGCCATGCCCAGCGAGGTGCACGAACCGGATGCCTGCCTGGCCTTCCTGCTCCGTCTCGTTCGGCGCCGGCGGTTCGAGATGATCGTGCCGCTTGGTGATATCGTGACCGGCCTTGTTTCACAGCATCGGGATGACTTTGCGCGGTATTCGAGGTTGGTGGTCGTGCCCTACGACACGTTTCGGCTCGGCCGTGACAAGATTGAGACCATGAAGGCGGCGGCCCGCTGTGGCGTGCCTCTGCCCAACACCTGGTATCCCGAGGAGCGGAGTCTGGATCAGATCGCCCGCGAGGTCGAGTACCCGGTTCTGGTCAAGCCAGCCGTCGCGAACGGCGCCCGGGGCATCCACTGTGTCCACGACCGGGGTGATCTGGTTCGGACGTATGACGAGGTGTTCCGGGCATTCGGGCGGACGTTTGTGCAGGAGTTCATTCCGCACACCGGCATGCAGTACAAGGCGGACATCATTCTCGACCGGGACGGCACGCTGCTGGCGGGAGTGGCCTACAACAAGATTCGATACTATCCGCCCGCCGGCGGCTCCAGCGTGTTGAACAAGAGTGTCCGCTACCCGGAGCTGCTGGATCACGCGGCCCGGCTGGCCCGCGGCATTGGCTGGTTCGGGATGTGTGATTTCGACTTCATCCATGACGTGCGCGACAACGCGCCGAAGATCATGGAGATTAACCCTCGGTTCCCGGAGAGCTTCCGGATGTGCGCCATCGCCGGCGTCGATTTTCCGGAGATTCTCCACCGCATGGCCTGCGGCAAGAAGGTCCGGCCGGTGCTCGGGTACAAGACCGACCGCTATCTTCGTTTTCTGGCCGGGGATGCGTTGTGGTTTTTGACCGCGAGGGGGCAGCGGTTCAGGACCAGGCCGAGCTTCTTTGACTTCTTTGATCCCAGCACCACGGACAACCTCTGGTCGCTTCGCGATCCCGGCCCTATGATCGGCTATCTTCTGGAGAACGCCCTGATTATCCTTAACGCCCGGGAGCGTGCGTTCCGTTATCGTCTGGGGCAGGCTCGTCAGTGATGATGAAACCGGACACGATCGTGAACGTCATGTCGGTCGACGTGGAGGATTACCACGATCAGCTTGCCCTGGATTTTCAGGATCGCATTGTTCCGCCCGCGGAGGAGGCCGTTCGGGCCACGGATCGCGTTCTGGATCTGCTGGCGGAATGCCGGGTCCAGGCGACGTTCTTCATTCTGGGCGAGATCGCCGAGCATTTTCCCGATCTGGTTCGCCGGATCGCTGCCCAGGGTCATCACCTGGGCATCCACGGCTACTATCATTTGCACATCTACCGGCAGAGCCCGCAACAGTTTCGGCAGTCGATCGAGCGAGCCAAGAAGCTGGTCGAGGATATCGCCGGCCGGACGGCCGACGCTCACCGCGCAGTGGCTTTCTCGATCGTCGAGTCCACGCTTTGGGCGCTCGACATTCTCGTTGATCTGGGCTTCAAATACGACTCTTCGATCTATCCCTTCCAGGGCCGGCGCTACGGCATTCCGGCGGGGTCTCGGGGCTTGTACCAGTATCGTGCTGCCGACGGCCGGACGCTGTGGGAGCTGCCGATGAGCACGGTGACCTGGCTGGGGCGGCGCTGGCCGGTTTGCGGCGGGGGCTACCTGCGGCACTTTCCCCTGTGGCTTACCGATTCGGCCTTTCGGCGGTTGCACGCCGAGGGGCTACCGGCCGTCGTGTACCTGCATCCCTACGAGGTCATCACCGACCCCGTGATCGAGCCGCTACCGGGCATGGGTCTCCAGCAGCGGCTCAGTTACGTGTTCTTCAACTACCATCAACGCCTCTGGCGGAAGCACACTCTCTCCAAACTCCGCCGTCTCTTTTCCCGCTACCAGTTCTCCACCATCGAGCAGGTTGTTGCCGATCTGACCTCCGACCCCGCCGCCCGATCCTGAGGGACGGTGGCTTTGGGTCGAACGGTGGATCTGCGCGCCGGCCGCGGTTCCGATCGAGCCAACTCGGTTATTCCTCGCCGGCGAGGTAGTTGAGATACTCCTCGATATTGGTGTACCCGTCGCTGTCCGGGTCGGTCTTGGCGTCCGCCGCGCTGTTGGGATTCAGTCCTTGGGCGATCTCCCAGTCGTCGGACATCCCATCGCGGTCCGTGTCGGCCGGTGGCGTGCCTGAACTCAGCGTGGGCAGAGGATCGCAGCCGCTGCGGATCAGGTTGCCATTCACATCCCAGGCAGGTGGCTGCTGGTTGCCGCCAATGCCCTGGGCCCCGGTTCTGGTGCGCCACTCGTTGATCAGGCGGTTGTCGACCGAATCACGGTGAGGCAGGGTGGCGCCCACTGCCGGGGCGAGCCTCGATTCGAGCGTGCTCGCCGTGTGAACGGTGACCGGGATAGCTGCCCCAGCGAACGGGCTGGTGGCTCGGTAGAGTTCGGGCAGCGGGTTGTAGAAGTAGCTGCTCACGTACGGGGGTGTGGGCGGGGCATTGTAGCCCGGCCAATGGACCCAGGCCGCCACCGCCCACTCGGGCTCGGACGTCCTGGTGCGGAAGTAGTCGTCGAGATTGTCTTGCACGTAGAAGCAGTGGCTGGTCGGGGTGTCATTCGCATTATGTTCCACATCGTTGTACTCGGTGAGTGCCAGCGGGCGTTGGCGCCACTTCTCGGGGCGGCTGGGGCCGCTGAGATAGGAGTTGCCGATGAAGTTGACCCGGGTGGTTTCCTTGATGCCCTTGACCTGGCAGGCAAAGGTGCCGACGTTGTGGTTGTACACGAAGTTGTTGATGAACTCGACCACGCACCCGTTCGAGCCCATGCCCATGTTTCGGTGGCTGTTGTGGATGAACAGTGAATGGTGGACGGTCAGGAAGTCGTCGTATCGGGTCTGCGAGTCAACGGTCATTCCCTGGCTGGGGGTCCCGGGGCGAGCGAGGGCAGGATTTCCGGCGTAGACGCCGGTCGGGAGAGCGTCGCCGTACGCGGAGCCCTCCCCGATGATGCACCATTGCATGGTCACCCTTCTCGCGTCTCGGATGCCCACGGAGGAGTCGAGTCCCCACTCGAACGAGCAATGGTCGAGGATAATGTCATGGCTGTCTCCCACGTTGGCCTTTCCGTAGATCTGCAGGGCTTTCTTCTGGAAGCCCACGTAGTAGGGATCGTTGATGATGGTCGACGGTATGGTTGGGCGGACGCGCAAGTGGCGGATGATGATATCGTGAGCGCCGCTCTTGATCAGGATTCCCCACCCGCCGAGCTGGATGCCGTCTCCGGGGGCGGTCTGGCCGGCGATGGTCACGTAGCTGCCGGCTTCACCTACCAGGTCCAGAGTGCCCTTCAGCGAGATGGTGCCGCCGACGGTAAACACGATGATTCGTGGTCCCGTCTGGGCCTGCAGTGCCCAGCGGAGGCTACCCGGAATGACCGCCTCGGGCGGGTTAGCGCCGGGATCGTAGTCGGCGAGTGTCGTGACCTGCAGGATCCGGCCCCCGCGGCCGCCTTGGGTCTGGGCGCCGAAGCCTTCCGCGCTTGGGAATGCCCGGTAGGGGGCGGGACTGGCGCAGTTGACGTAACACGCTTCGTCGTCGGTCGTTGTGTTGGTGTTCGGCTCGTCGCCGGGGATCGCTGGGGCTTCCGGGGTGGTCGCGCACTTGAGGGTTGTGGAAGTGGTCGTACCGTTGCCGTTGAAGGCGGCGATCCGATAGCAGTAGCTGGTCTGGGCCTGCAGACTCTGATCCGTGTATTGCGTGGCTCCGGCGGCGGTCTCGGCCAGCTCGACCCAACCGTCGTTGGCGGTGTATCGCGTGATCTTGAAGCCATCCTCGTTCGAGGAGTTGTCCTGCCACTGGATCTGGATCTGATCGGGTCCCACGGCGGTCACGACGACGTTGCTGGGAATGCCGTCGGGCAGTAGGGACGGAGTTGTGCCGGGCTCGGGTTCCGTACCGGCAGCGACCGGCGAGGCGCAGGCAACGCCCGTCGCCCCCGTCTGGACCGTTCCTTTGAACGCCAGAACGCGATAGCAGTAGCTCGTTCCCGCGACGACGTTGGTGTCGACGTAGCTGGTGCTGTTCGCCGCGACTGTCGCATAATCCGCCCAGCTACCGCCGGCGACAAATCGACGAATCCTGAACCCCTCCTCGTCCGAGCAGTTGTCCTGCCAGTTGAGTAAGACTTCGTTGGCCTCGGAGAGGGTCGTGGTCAGAGCGGTGGGGGCTCCTTGCGGAACGTTGCCGGTCGTCGCGGGATTGATGGTGTTGCCGCTGCCATCGAACTGGGAGGTCTTGGTGCAGGCCAAGGGGGAGGGGGCGGTTCGCTCGGCGCCCTTGAAGGCCAGCACCCTGTAGCAGTAGTTCGTCTCGACGGCAATATCGGTGTCCGAGTAAGTGACCGTGTCCGCTGCCAGCGTGGCTCGATCGGTCCATCCCGAGTCGGCGGAGTATCTCTGGAGTAGGAAACCCTCTTCGTCGGCGGAGTTGTCTTTCCAGGTCAGGTCGATCTGATGGGCGGCGACAGCGGTGGCGGTCATGCCAGTCGGCTGGGCGCGGACCTGGCCGATGGGCAGGCTCGGCGTCGATCCGGCGACCTGATTATCGGTCGGGTTGTCATCGACGTTGCTGTCGGTGCTGTCGGTGCTGGCCGGATCGATCGCGTCGTTACCGGTCGACGAGGGGACCGGAAGAGCCGGGCCCTCGCAAGTGCCGCCGAGATTGGCGATGATCAGGAAGCCGCAGAGCTGAGCCACTCCAACACGACGAACGGTCCATGCACACGAAAAGGCGCCCATATCGCCCCTCCTGGTTCTGTTGACGCAGCCCGTCAGGCGGCCGCTTGGCGTCACTGTTCCGGACGTCTCTGAAAAGGCGTGGGGTTGCTTCCACCCGCTTTCAGAGCCTCCGAGTGTAAACTTGGGATATCTGTGGTTGAATGTCAAACGCAACCGGGAGCCGCCGAGAGAATTGGGGCATTCTCGAGCGTTGGTGTGGATTGTGCAGGTTATGAGGGCTCGCGGAACCCTGTCGTCGGGATGATCGTGGGGGGTCCGGCCAGCCGATAATGAGGACACGGCGCGTCGGGATCGGGCGGGTGCGGGGGGGGGGCTGATATGCGGACCGGAGTCGCTCGAGGCTCGGGTTTCCATCGGCCCGGCGACGCAGGTCACGAACCGTCATCGGGCGGGAGGCTGTGCTCCGATAGGCCGCCCGTTCTCTCCCGCCGTTCTGAGCCGGCTTCTGGCTGGCAACTGGAACATCTCAATCGTCGGGATCAGTTCGCCTGACCTGATCCGGTTTCCGAATGCATTGAGCAGGGCGGGGTTCATGTATTCGGTGGGTACCGGGCCCGACAATTGGACGTCTTGGGTGGTTGCCTCCAGGCTGTGTTGCTCAAGGCCCAGTTCCTGTTGGATGCGCCTCACGCCGCCCATGTCGCGTTCACGACGGCGGTTCAGTCCATAGCCGATGTATCGTGCCTCGTTGCCGGGGCCGAAGTAGAACGTATTGTAGTCGGATTCGGTTGGGCGCTTGGTGCAGACCATGGGGATGAAGTTGACCACCTTCTGTGGTTCCTGGCCGAAGAACAGGTTGTTCTTGACGACGACTCGCCCATCGAGGTTGAAGCAGTCGATCAGCGGCACATACCAGGTGTTGCCCGTCAGGGTGAATGCTCGGGTTTGCCGGGCGTTGGCGGCGTGGGCGAATCCGGTGATGACGCAGTTCTGGATGGTGATGTGGTCACCGCCGCGAGCCACGATACCGTGGCCGTATCCGATGCCCCAGCCTGCCAGGACGCAGTTCTGGATCGTGACCTCGCCGCACCGGGCGAGGAACACCTGGCTGGAGCAGAGTCCCGCCCGGTCGCCGTAGGCCTTGTCCGCGAAACGTCGGATGACGAGTCCGTCGATGACGATCTGGTCCTTCCAGAAGAGGGCGATGGCGGCCGGCCGCAGGAATGTGCTTCCGTCCAGGCAGGCGCGTCCGGGTGATCGGGCCTTGAGTGTGATGGGGGCGTCCTGGGTTCCGGTGGCCGCCGGGGCGAACATCTCGTGGTAGATGCCGTCGAGCAGGACTGCCGTGTCGCCGGCTCGCACGCGATCGCTGACCGCGGTGAGGGTAGTAGGGGCCCGTTCGTCCAGGCCGGGATTGGCTTCGCTGCCCGTCGGGGCGACGTAGAACGTTCGGCGTGTCGGCTTCCACTCGGCGACCGTGGGTGTTTTGAAGGCCAGGGTCTGGCTTTCCGCTCCGCGCCAGCCGGTTCGGGGGGCGGCTGCCGCGTACGGTTGTCGGATGCTGTCCCGCCATGGGCGGTCGGGGATCACGATCTTGAACTGATACAACGTACCGGGTCTGAGATCATGCAGCGTGACCTGATGGTACAGGTCCCCGAACGAGTACTGTCGACCGTTGGCGGTCGAATTCGTTCCGTAGTGGATCTCGCTGTGTACGGGATGATCGGCGCTCCAATCCAGTGGTGTTCGCCAAGTGGCGTTCGACGTGTAAGGCGTCCACCAGGTGAGGCTGGCGGTCGTTGGCGTCACGTCGCGAAGTTGGATCTCGGCAATTTGAGGTTCGATCGGTTTGCTCGCGGTCTGGCCTGCTCCGATGTTGTAGCACAATTCGCCGGCCGCCACGCACGGCGAATCCGGCTCGATCGAGGCGAGGCTATCCGGATCCGACCATCGCGGTTCGGCCGCGAGGCTGTATCGATCCCCACCGGTCAACCTCTGCAAAGCCGTCAGGTCCTGGGCGGGTCGGCCGTTGACGATCGCCAGCGGGGGAGGGCAGGAGTAGTCGTTGTATTCGCAGAACAGGCCGCGGGTGTGATCGATGCTGGTGTCCAGCGAGCGCCCGGCCGCGGCGTGCAGGATTGAGCTGGTGATTCTGACGTCTTTGGAGACGCCTCTCAGCCGGATTGCGGATCCGGTGGTGCTGGACACGCTGAGTCGACGGAGCCAGATGTCGGCTCCGTTCTCGACGGTGAGGGCATCGCCGGCTGCTGTGAGCAGGCGGCAGCGGTCCAGCCGGATATTCGTTGTGTCGCGGAGGACTGCGCCTTCCTTGATCCCGAGGTTGTCGACCCACACATGCTGCAGTCCGCTCAGATCGAGACGGTTGACGGAGACGTTCGGTCCAAGGGTCCGCCCCCGGATCATCACCGGCCTCTCGGCTGTGCCGGATGTCTCCGGGCGCACCGGCTCACGGTACTCGCCCTCGAGCAGGTAGACGGTTACGCCGGGACGGCATTCGCGCATCGCCCGGCCGGCGGTCTTGAAGGCCTGGTTGACGCTCAGTCCGCTGTTGCTGTCGTTGCCCGTCGGACCGACGAAGAACACACTCGGCTCGAAGGGATGGGCGCCAAGATCGGCTCCGTCCGGTCCTCTGCCGCGGAACGGGCTGTCGGCCTGCAGGCGGTAGTCGAGGTGATCCGGGGCCGCGAATCGCGGATCGCCCTGGTCAGGTCCGAAGAACAGGGTGTGCTTGCCCATCCATGGTTGGGGGCCTTGGGCCCAGAAACCCGGCGCCTGCAGGGTGTTGTGGTCTTCCCGGAGATCGTTTCCGAACGCGCCGGAATACCAACTGAAGTGGCTGCAGCCCACGGAGACGTTACGTACTGCAGATCTTTTTCCCTTGCTGGCCTTGAAGTCGATCCCGATCGCATGGTCCTTGACGATGTTGCCCGCGACCTCGCCATCCGAGGGCTGACCGTAGTTGCGGATGCCATACATCTGGGCATTCAGGAGCGTGTTGTTGAGTATTCGCACGCCCTCGCTCTGCCCCGTGCAGTAGATCTGGGCGAGTTCGCCGTAACCCGGATTGAGATTCCCGATCAAGAGGTTGTCGCGAATCACGCATTTCCTGGCGTTGATGGTGATTCCGCCGCCGTTGAACAGGAATCCGCATCGTCGGATCTCATGCTGCTGGCCTGTGACCGACATGCCGAAGCCTCGACCCGAGTCCCGCATCTGCGTGGGAAAGAAGCCCTCGATCACCAGGCCGTCGACGTGGACGTACTCTCCGGTAATCTCCACGCCATAGGCTGGGATGACGGTGGCGGCGATGACGTGCTGGTCGGGGGGCTGGCCGTCGCTGGTGTGGATGTACAGGATCTTCGCACGGGGGTCATACAGGTGAGACCGCCTGAACTGGTCCATGTCGACCAGCGCAGGAGCCTCCAGATAGGCGGTTTGCGTGTCCCGCTCCAGGACTCGGTAGACGGGGCGACTGCGGGGGATCGACCAGATGAAGCGCATGCCCTCGACCTTCCGGAAGCCCCTGACGATCTCATTTCCTCGGATGACAGAGAACTGAGGGATGGCTGCCCGGATGGTGATGGGCTTCTCGGCCGTGCCGGATCGTCGCATGGTGAACCGCTGGAGGTACTCTCCCGGGGCGAGGGTCAAGGTATCGCCGGGGGCCAGGCGGTCTGCTCCCTTCTGGATGGTGCGCAGGGCGGAATCGGGGCTTGTACCGCCGGTCTCGTCGTGTCCATCCGGCTTGACGAAGTACTCGGCTGCCGAGGCGAGGGGGGCCAGCAGGAGAAAGATAGTCAAGGCGGCCAACGGTAGACGGGCGGTCAGCTGTCCGGACCGGCCTGCCGCAATCGTGGTTCCTGGGGTCATAGCTTCTTCTCGAAGATGACGAACCGCCGGGTGGCCTCGAGGCCGAATCGCCGGTAGAACCTGGCCGCCTTCTCTTCAGCCCAGTTGAACCAGACGGTGCGGCCGTCGGCTTCGCGGATTCGTTGGACGGCCTCGATGAAGAGCTTGGCTCCAACGCGCCGGCCTCGCAGGTTCTCTCTCACGCCGAACGGGCCGAAGTGTTCACCTTCCCACTGGCAGTACCCGACGACCTGTCGGTCAATGATTGCGACCAGGACCTCGTGGAGCAGTCCGGCGCGGATCTTCGCCCGGGCAGCGGTGTTCCAGTCCCCGGGGAACGACTCGGCGAGAAACTCGACGAAATCCTGCACCAACTCGGGCACGAGCGACACGACCTTGACATCATCGCCGGTTGCCCAGGCCTCGGCACGGAACCTGTCCACCTCGAAGTCGACGATCTCTCGGGCCATGGACTCTGATTCGCGGTTGGTGCTGAAGCCAGTTTTCCTGAAGAGAGCGAGTCCGCCGGGGTACAGGTCCTTGTCCACGCCTGGGAAGATGTAGCCTGGCGCGGAGCCGCTGCCGCCGCAGACCCAGATGCGTTTGCGGCCGTGACGGCGGAAGTAGGCCAGGGCGGCCTCCATGAGGTCGGTGCCGATTCCCGCCCGCTGATGGTCAGGGTCGACGGCCACGATCGGGATCCAGCCCACCTCGGGCTCGAGGCCGATGCGATCGTTGGGCAGTCGCCGGATGATCGCCCGGAGGAAGCCTACCGGCCGGTCGTGGCTGGTGGCCAAGAAGAAGCCGGAATCATCGCCTGCCCAGTAGTCGGGATCGGCCAGAATCCCGGCCACGAAACGCCCTTCCGTCATCGGGTCGCGTCTCAGGGCTCGATTCCAGATTGCCAGGACGTTGCCGACATCGGAGCCGATGAGTGTGCGGATCTTCGTCTGACTCGTCGCCATCGTGGTGTTTCCCCGTGAATATGCGGAATCGCCGGTCCAAAGCTACCCGTGATCGGGGGCAAATGCCAGACGGTTCTCGTTGACGTTCGCCCAGGGGTCGATTATACAGGAAAGGGTAGCGCAGTTCGTTACCTGTGGACGCGGGGGCGGCTCGCCGCTGCTGCGTCGCCCCCGGTGTGCTGGACCTGTTTGGATGGAAAGGCCAGGTGTCGAGATGATCGCAGGCAAGCTGTGGCACGCTATCAAGGCTCAGATCAACAAGATCGCGAACTTTTTCTGGACAGCCGACCCCATTGCCCAGATGCAGTACGAGTACGACTTGGCCGTCAATCAGCTGAAGGAAGGCCGGGAAGGCCTGGAGCAGTACCGGGGCCTGGTCGAGCGTGTCGGCCGGCAGGTTGCCGCGAACAAGGCCCACGTTGCCAACCTGGAGGCCAAGGTGAAGGCCTATCTTCAGGCGGGCGACCGGGAGTCGGCTGGCAAGTACGCCCTCGAACTGCAGAAGGCCAAGAAGGAGCTGTCTGAGAACGAGGCTCAGCTCAATCTTCATGAGGAGGCGTACAACAACAACCTGCTCAAGATCAAGCATGCCAGCGGCAAACTGGCTCAGGTGCGCGACAAGATTTCCAAGTATGACGCTGAACTGAAGATGAGCCGGGCCGAGGCGGAGATGGCCAAGCTCGCCACGGACTTCAACTTTGACGTGACCACGGATTTCGGCCAGATCGAGCAGGTGATCCAGGACAAGATCGGATTGAATCGAGCGAAGGCCCGCGTGGCTGCCGATCTGTCCGGTGACGGGATTGCTGACATCAAGCAGGAGCAGGCCATGGAGAAGGTCATGGCCGACCAGGCTCTGCGCGACTTCGAAATCCAGGCTGGCCTGGTGACCCCGGAGACGGCCAAGGTGACGGACACGGCGAAGGAACTCGGCCCGGCGAAGGAGAAGCAGGTGATGACCGATGAGTGAGGGTCGGAGGAAGCGGCTGGACTGAGGATGTCGTTGCCTGCGGGAGGGACTTCGGCTTTCTGCCGAGCGGAGTGATGTTCCATGACGCAGAATGCGCCCGTATCCCATTGCGACTCATCACTTGTGGCCCGTCCTTTCGATCTTCCTTCGTTCTTCCCTGCCTGGGCAAGGTCCCTGGCCGAGGCTTACTTCTCCGGAACGACCTGTCTGTTCGTTCTGCACGGGAATGTTCATGATCTGATCCCGTTGTCGAACGACGAGAATGGCGGCTATTGCGGTCTGCCCGAGTTCCTGGCGGCGCAGGTGTTTGGATCATGGCATTTGGTCCTGCACTATGATCTGGGGCAGGGATTGCGGCCGATGAGTGGGGGCGATCCCGACCGTCTCAAGGAGATGGTTCAGTATTTGACTGCACGCATGGGCGAGCCGGCATCTTGGCCGCGCGACCCCGACAAAGTGCTCCTTTTGCTGGACGCGCTGATCGAGCGGAACCTGCTGGAGGATGATCCCGGTCGGCGCAAGAAGATCGCCGTGGTTCTGGATTATGCCCAGTACCTGGCGCCGGCTGGCGACCTGGGGGCGCTGGCCCGCGGGCAGGGCACGAATCTTGTCCGGATGCTGTCCTGGGCCCAGAATCCGTACATCAAGCGCATCAACGTCGCGTTCATCCTGGTGGCGGACAAGCTCTCCGAGGTGAACGACCGGCTGGTCCAGAGCCCTCATGTGGCCGCGATTGAGATTCCACTGCCCGACATCACGACGCGGGAGGCCTTTGCCCGGTGGGCGGCCGGCCAGGTCGATGCCGGCAAGTCCGGTTCGTCTCCGGTGATGGAGGCGCAGGGCTCGACGAGTGGTCCGCCGACGGGCCAAAACATGTCCCCGGCCGAGTTGGCCGTCATGTCCAATGGCCTGAGTCTGGTGAATCTCAACGTGGTCCTGTCCCAAGCCCGGCATGCGAAGCGGGGTGTGGATCCTGGGCGTTTCAAACAGCTCAAGAAGACCATGATCGAGCGGCAGTGCCAGGGGCTGGTCGAGTTCGTGGAGCCGCCGCACACGCTCGACTTGGTCACCGGCCAGGCCGCCGCCAAGCAGCGGCTGCGCGACGATGCCGATCTCATTCTGCACAACCGGCTGGAGGCGGCCCCGATGGGCTACCTGTTAAGCGGGCCGGTCGGCACGGGCAAGACATTCCTGGCCGAGTGCTACGCCGGCTCGGTCGGCATTCCCTGTCTGAAACTCCGCAATTTCCGATCGAAGTACGTGGGCGAGACGGAGGGTAATCTGGAGAACGTGCTGACCGTCCTTCGTTCGCTCGGACCGGTGGTGGTCATCATTGACGAGGCTGACGCGGCTTTGGGTAATCGCTCGGCGGAAGGTGACTCGGGCACATCAAGCCGCGTATTCTCCATGATTGCCAGCCAGATGGGCGACACCCGCTATCGCGGCAAGATTGTCTGGATGCTGCTGACTTGCCGGCCCGACCTGCTTCCGATCGACCTGAAACGGCAGGGGCGGGCCGAGGTGCACATTCCGATGTTCTATCCGCAGGACGAGGCCGAGGTTCGGGAGATGTTCCTGGCCATGGCCCGGAAGAACAAGGTGGTCCTCAGACCTGAGACGCTGCCGCCGATCACCGCGCAGGGGCAGCTCAGTGGTGCGGACATCGAGAGCATCGTCCTGACCGCCAGGCGGAAGGCTCTCGGGGCCGGTCGAACGGAACTGGCCCAGACGGACGTCCAGGAGGCCTTCACCGAGTTCATCCCGTCAGCTCACGGTCTGGAGAAGGAGCTGCAGGAACTGGCGGCGGTGCTGGAATGTACCCAGCTGACGTTCCTGCCGCCCAAGTGGCGCGCGAGGGTTGCAGAGCCCGGTGGCCGGGCCCAGCTCCAGGAGCGGATGATGGCCATTCGAAGCCTGTTGAAGGACTGAGGGCCGTCGGACGCCGGTCCGACCCCGGTTCGGTCTCCTTGGAATCGTTCTGGGTTCGATGAAATGAGGGCGATGAAATGGCGACTACGAAGAAAGTGAAAAGGGCAGCCTCGAGGAAAGCCGTCGCCGCCAGGTCGGCAGGCAAGAAGGGGCCGGCGAAGGGCAAGGTCACCGCCAGGGGGAAGTCCAAGCCCGGCCCGAGGGCCAAGAAGACGGCCGGGAGGGCGGCCAAGGCTGCTCCGGCCAAGAGGGGATCCCGCCTGAGTTGGCTGGACGGTGCCTCCCACAGACCGCTGATCGACCGCTACGCCAGGCAGCTCCGCAGTTTCCTGGAAGCCGTGGCCGACGGCGTGATCGAGGAGCGCGAACTGGCTGCCCAGGAAGAGCGGCTGGTGAAGCTCATGAAAGAGGTGGAGCCCAGGCTCAATGACGCGCTGCACGCGAAAGTCACCGAGCTCCTGTGTGAGCTCACCGCGTACGACATCATGCAGATGATGCATGCAATGTGCGAGAACCGGCCCAAGAGCGTGTTCCAGGGTTGACTCTGGATCCTCCCATGGGCCATGGATTGCGCGAAGGCGAGGAGGATGGGCCATGAGACATGGCGGCTTGGGGCGCAGGTTTTTCCCGCGACGGCGGTGGACTGCGGGGTCGGACGTCAGCCGGGTTCATGTGGCGGGCATACGGGCCGTCATGTTCGTGGTGATCGTTGCCTTCATGGCCAAGTGGGTGCTCGGCGGCTGCGACGGCCGCCAGGTGTCACCGCCCCCGAGCAAGTCGGGAGTGGTATCGACCCAGGCACCTCCAGCCGGTGGTTCGACCATTCCCCTGCCGGAAGCCGAGCAGCGGGTGTGCACGGCCGTGGCGATCCTGATCGATACCTCGGGCAGCATGGAGCAGTCGGTCCGAGGCTCAACCGGCGGTTGGCAGCAGAAGTACGTCCTGGCTCAGGAGGCCCTGAAGCGGATTGTGGCTTACACGGCCCAATGGCAGAAGAACCACACTGACCGGCTTCTGAACGTGGGGATCTACCGTTTCTCCAGTTCACCGGTGCAGATCTTGCCGATGGGCGAATTCAGGGCCGATCAGGCCGACGCGGCGGTCAGCTCCATTGGTCGTCCGGGCGGCGGGACTGCCATTGGCGAGGCGCTGACTGCCGGATTCAAGGCTCTCTACCAGTCCGGCTGCACGCGCAAGCATCTGGTGTGCATCACCGACGGCGAGAACACGGTGGGGCCGCGGCCGGATCGGATCGCTCAGCAGTTGTATGCCCAGACCAAGGGCGAGGTCGAGCTTCATTTTGTTGCGTTCGACACCTCGGCCAAGTACTTTGGTTTCCTGAACAGGGTAAACGGGCATGTGGTTGAAGCGGCCGACGGGGCCCAACTGCAGGCCAAGCTGTCTGAGATCTACGAGAAGCGGATCCTGGCGGAGCAGATGCCCGTCGAGAAGTAGCGGGTGTGGAGACGAAGGCGAGTGGAACGGCGGGCGTTCGGCCCGCAAGGTCCAGCAACATGGAGGTCAAGTCATGGCAGGACAACCCAAGGCACCGTTCTTTGTGGCGCTGGCCCTGGTGGTCGCCGCGCTGGTGGGCTTCGCGATCTACCGGAGCGATCTCATCGCCCCGCGGGAGAGGAAGGCCGACACGGGCGGCCCCATGCAGTTGCCTCCGGCCCAGCAGGTCGAGAACGCCAGTGACGCCAGCGGCGTGACCACGGTCAAGGAATACACCTTCAAGGCCTCGGAGCGTCTGCCGGAGGTCAAGGGTACCAGCGCGTACAAGCCACTGGTGGACAACACCGTCCGCTTCGCCCTGAATGTTTGGGCTGGCTGGGCTCCGATCATTCTGGCCAATGAAGGCTTCAAGCCCAACCAGGTCTGGAAGACGGCCGACGGGCAGGAGTTCAAGGTCGAACTTGTGCTCATCGACAACCCGGTGGCCATGCGCGATGCTTATGCTTCCGGCGACGTGCATATAGGCTGGGCCACGCTGGACATGGTTCCGCTGTTCGTCGAGGGCTTCGTCGATTCCACCGGCAAGCCTCGTGACAGCCGGGTCATGCCCCGCATCTACCAGCAGGTGGACTGGTCCAACGGCGGCGACGGCATCGTGGTCCGCGACGCCATCAAGACGGTGGCCGATCTTCGCGGCAAGCAGCTGGTGCTGGCTCAGAACTCGCCGTCGCATTACTTTGCCCTGAACATGCTGGTGGCGGGCGGTCTCCAGCCCTCCGAAGTCAACATGGTTTTCACCGAGGATGCGTTCCAGGCCGCTGCGGCATTCAACACCCAGAAGGATATCGCCGGTGCCGTCTCCTGGGCGCCGGACATCTACAATCTCGAGAAGGTTGCGGGCAACCGGCTGCTGGTGACCACGGCCACGGCCAACAAGCTCATCGCCGACGTCTGGTTTGCCCGAGCCGACTTCGCCAAGGATCATCCGGGCATCTGCGAGGGGATTGTCCGGGGCATCTTTGACGCCATGGTCACGCTCAAGGATGAGGCGGCCAGAAAGCACGTCGCGGAGCTGATGGCCCAGGGGTACAACATTCCTGCGTCCGACGCCCTGAACATGCTCGGCGACGCCCACAGCACGAACTGGGCCGAGAACTACCAGTTTTTCCGCAATCAGAACAATCCGGCCAACTTCGAGCGGATCTGGAATCAATCCTACTACCTGTATCGCAAGATCGGGGCGGTCAGGAATCCGCAGGTGCCGTTCGATCAGGTGATGGACTCCTCGGTCATCGAGAAGCTCGGCCAGGAAGAGAAGTACTCCTCCCAAAAAGACGAGTACAAGGTCCAGTTCACTCCGACCACGCCGGGCAGCATCAAGGCCGAGGACGAAATCCTGACCAACACCGTCTTCATTCACTTCTTCCCCAACAGCTGGGAACTTCGGAAGAAGGTGGCCAAGAAGCGGGAAGGCAAGGACGTCGAGGAGCTGTACGACCCCAACGTGGATTTCATTCTCGAGGACATCGCCAAGCTGGCCGCCCAGTTCGGTGCCGCCCGGATCATCATTCAGGGACACACCGACGGCTCGATGCGGAATCAAATTCCCGCCACAATGGTCAAAGAGCTCTCGCTGCAGCGGGCCAACGCGGTCAAGGAAGAACTGGTCAACAAGTTCAAGATGGATCCCAACCAGTTCGCCGTCGAAGGAGTGGGCTGGGACAAGCCGGCCGACGCCAATGACCCCGACAACCACGCCAAGAACCGCCGGGTCGAGGTCAAGGTCTACCCGGCGGAGAAAGGATGATCGAGCCACCAGGACAGGGGTGAGGGAGGATCTGGGTGACGACACGAAAGAGCGGGTCGGGCGATGAGTGAACAGCCTTCTTCCGCGGCCTCGTCGGCAGCGGCGGAGCCTGGGCCGGCGGCAGTTGCCCCGGGGGCCGCCGGCGTCGGGGTCTTGCGCCCGATCGGGTGGCTTTTTCGTGTGCGCGGTGAGCCGACACTTTGGCAATCGGTCCTTTTCGGGGCCCTCTGCCTAGGCATCTGCCTGGGCGTCTGGTGGCTGGTGACCCGCGGCGAGGCGGAAAGCCGAACCGTGGGGCCGGCGGTCCTGCCGAGCCCGGGGGAGACTTTCGCCACCTTCGACACGCTATGGTTCGACCGGGCCCTGACGCGCAACACGTTGGCCAGTCTGCGGCGCGTGGCTCTGGGTTTCGGCCTGGCCACGCTGATCGGCGTTCCGTTGGGGGTGTTGTGTGGATGTTTCTCCTGGTGCCAGGCCTTCTTCGCCCCGCTTTCGATCTTCGGTCGGAACATACCCGTCGCGGCCCTGATCCCGCTGACTTTCTCGCTCTTCGGGATCGGCGAGCAGCAGAAGATCATGTTCATCTTCATTGCCTGTGTCGCCTTCATCATCTCGGATTCCGCCCAGGCGGTCCGCGACGTGGACATGCGCTACGTGGATACCGCCCACACGCTCGGCGCGCGAAGGCGGCAGATCATCATGAAGGTCCTGGTGCCGTTGGCCTTGCCGGACATCTTCAATTCTCTGCGCCTGCTGTTCGGGCTGGCGTTCGGGTACATCATGCTGGCTGAACTGGTGAAGTTCGGCGGTGAGAGCGGCGGATTGGGCGACATCATCATCACATCGCAGCGGCGCGGACCGAAGGAGCACATCCTCTTGGTGCTGATGATCATTCCGGTCGTGGCCCTGGCGATCGACCGGATCCTGTATTGGGCCCAGCGAGAGCTGTTCCCGCATCGATACGGGGGTTTCGGCTTCTTGCACGCGGGGGTGCGCTTCGTCGTGCATCTGTGGGAGGACCTGAAGGGCTTGTTCTGGCGCTCCCACCGGCGGGTTGAGCTTCCTGTCACCTCGGTTTCGGCCCCGGAGAAGAAACCATGAGTGATCCTCTGCTCGCCCCGGTCACCGCCGCACCCGCCGCGGCCGCGCTTGGCACTGCGTTGAGAGGGTTCTCGGCCCAGCCGGTCGGTGTGGGCCAGGTACTACCCGCCGTCCGCAAGCCGGAGGAACTGACCCGTCCCCACGTGGTTCAGTTCAACCGGGTGACGAAAACCTACAACCCCGGCCAAGCCAACGAGTACACGGCCATCACAGAGGTGACCTTCGTGGTCGAGGATCTGGCAAACAAGGGCGAGTTCATCTGCGTTCTTGGGCCCAGCGGTTGTGGCAAGAGCACGATTCTTAGGCTCATTGCCGGCTTGGAGCCGCAGCATCCCGCGACATCGGGCGAAGTCTTGGTGTTGGGCCGGCCGGTGACGGAGCCCGGGGCGGACCGCGGGATGGTCTTCCAGGACTACACGAGCTTTGACCATCGCACCGTTCTGGAAAACGTGACCTTCGGCCTGGAGTGCCAGGGCATGCCCCGGAGGGAGCGCCAGGGGCTGGGCCGGGAATGGGTCAAACGCGTCGGGCTGGACGTGGACAAGGATGCCAACAAGTACCCCCATGAGCTCTCCGGTGGCATGCGTCAGCGCGTGGCCATCGCCCGCACGCTGATCCTGGAGCCCCGGATTATCCTCATGGACGAGCCTTTTGGGGCCCTTGACCCGATGACGCGGATGAACATGCAAGACCTCCTCCTCGGCCTCTGGCGATCGGTGGAAGCCACCGTCTTCTTCGTGACCCACTCCATCGAGGAAGCGGTTTTTCTGGGTGACCGGGTCTACGTGATGAGCAACTCACCGGGTACAATCCTCAAGGAGTTGACCATCGAGCCGTCGGACCGGCCGTCCCGGGAGATGCAGCGCGAGCCGCGTTTCCAGGAGACGGTGTTTTTCATTCGGGATCTGATCAGCAAGCTCGAGGAAGGTCGCGACTAGGACGGCTAGCATGCGCTTTGCCAAGTATCTCAAGGTCGCCTTCCTGAACCGCTGGAACCTGCTGGTGACCGCGGGAGCCATAGGTTTCGCGATGTTGAGCGGCCAGGCCGACATCTGGGTGCCGCTGGTCCTGGCCGGCGAAGTGACCTACCTCGGACTGCTGGCCTCCCATTCGCGTTTCCAGGCCTACGTGGACGCCCATGAAGCCAAGGTGTTCCGGCAGCAGGGGACGGACACGGCTCAGCAGACCTACCGGACGATCATCCAGTCCCTGCCGCCCAAGTCGGTCGAGCGATTTCGTCTTCTTCGTTCGCAGTGCCTCGAGCTCCGCCAGATCGCCCAGCAGCTCAAAGGGCCGGAGGCGGTCGAGCCCGCGGCCATCCTCGAGGAGTCCCAGGGGGCCGGCCTGGATCGACTTCTGTGGATCTACCTGCGGATGCTCTACACCCAGTATTCCATCGAGCGCTTTCTGCAGAAGACCAGCGAGGCCCAGATCCAGAGGGATATCGCCAGCCTCGAGGAGCGGCTCAAGGCCGTAACCGGGGTTAGCGACGAAGTCCAACGGCAACGATTCGCCAAGGCCCTGGAGGACAACCTTCAGACCTCCCGGGATCGGCTGGCCAATTACCAGAAAGCAAAGGCCAATTGCGAACTGGTTCAACTGGAACTGGAACGGCTCGAGAACAAGATCCGCTCGCTCAGCGAGTTGGCGGTGAATCGCCAAGAGCCCGACTTCATTTCGGCTCAGGTGGACCAGGTGGCGTCCAGCATGGTTCAGACCGAGCGGACGATGAATGAGCTGCAATTCGCCACGGATCTCGGGATTCCTGATGAGACCGTTCCCGAGCTTCTGCGGACCGAGAAACTGCTCCAGTAGTGGCTTCGAGCGGGGCAGCGATACCCGGAAAGATCCTACAATAGAGTATGCGGCAGTGTGGGATGAAGCAGGCGGCCCTTGTGCCCCTTTTCTTGGCGGTCTTATCGGTCGTCAGTTCGACGGCTGCCCTGCAGGCGGGGGGCGGAGATGCGGGGGGCCGGTCTCTGGGGGTGCCTGCCGTCCGAGCCGCGCGGTCCAGGCGTATGGCGGCCGCCGCCCAATCGGCCAAGTCCGTCGCCTGGCAGCGAGCCAAACAGCGGGGCCTGCCGGTGCGATGGCATGCTGGTGGCAGAACGTATGAACTCATGGCTGCCCCGGACGGCCGCCCCATGCTGGTCGTCGCCACCAGCAACGTGAACGCGGCCATCTCCACGGCAGCCGTCGAAATCCGCAACATCAGTCCGTACAACCTCAATGGCGAGGGCCTGTCGATCGGCGTCTGGGACGGTGCGGCCGTTCGGGCCACGCACCAGGAGTTCGGGACACGGGTGACCGTCCGGGATGTGGTTGCCGCTGCCGATCACGCCACGCACGTCAGCGGTACGATCGGGGGAGCGGGCGTGACTGCGGCGGCGCTGGGGATGGCCTCCGGCGTGGCCATCGATTCCTACGACTGGACGAACGACGTCGCGGAGATGACCTTGCGGGCGATGGCCGAACCGGGGGAGGCGGGAACGCTCCAGGTCTCCAGTCATTCCTATGGGTACCTGGCCGGTTGGTCACACAGCACGACGCCGCCTCGCTGGTACGGGACCTGGGGTCATCGCGAGTCGGACAGCTTTGGGCAGTATGACAGCCTCGCCCACGACTGGGACATGCTCTGTCACGATGCCCCGTACTTCCTGCCGTTTGTCGCTGCGGGCAATGATCGGAATGAGAAAGCTCCTTCGTCGGGCAGCTCGTTCCAGTACGAGAACGGCGGTGACTGGGTGACCAAGACCTACGATTCGGCCACCGATCCGTACAACGACGGGTGGGACAACGGAGGATACGACACCATCTCCCTCGTCGGCAACGCCAAGAACATTGTGACCGTCGGTGCGGTGAACGACGCGGTGGCGAGTGGTGCACGTTCGCTGGCCGCTGCGACCATGACCACATTCAGTTGCTGGGGACCGACCGACGACGGTCGGGTCAAGCCGGATGTCGTGGCTAACGGCGCGAGCCTGTATTCCTGCACCGCAGCATCGAACGAAAGCTACGCCAGCATGAATGGAACGAGCATGGCCACCCCCAACGCCAGTGGGTCGGCCATACTCCTCGTCCAGGACTACGGCCTACTCTTTCCTGGGCAATACATGCGGTCCAGCACGCTGAAAGGTCTGCTGATCCACACGGCCGACGATCTCGGCGATGCGGGGCCCGACTACCGAACCGGCTGGGGATTGGTGAACGTCAAGACTGCTGCGGATTACCTCAGGAGTTGTCGTGATATCCCTGTCGCCCGTGGTCTGGTCGAGGGCCTTCTGACCGGTACCCATGCTGTGGATACTTACCGCGTCACCTGGGATGGTGTGCACAGCCTGAAGGCCACGCTCTGCTGGACGGATCCGCCGGCGGCAGTCGTGACCGGACTGGACAACGCTGCGGTTCGCCTGGTGAACGACCTCGATCTCCGAATTGTGGTCCCGGCTGAGGCGGTCGTTCACCTGCCCTGGATTCTCGATCCGACCAGCCCCTCGGCCGCTGCCACCACGGGCGACAACACCCGCGACAACGTCGAGCAGGTGGTTGTTGCCAAGCCGACATCAGGCTACTACACGGTCAACGTGAGCTACAAGGGGGCGTTGACCGGCGGGCAGCAGTACTACTCGCTGCTGATCAGCGGTTCAGGTCCCGGGCCGACCGCGGCGGTGACAGTGGACCGCAAGAGCTATCGGTGTGCGGACACCGTCGGCGTCACGCTGCTTGACTCCGGCCTGCGTGGCCAGGGCGCGCAGGTCGTCACCCTGGTCGTGGGTGAGGACGCAGAGGAGGTGATGGTTCAGGAGACGCCACCCGACAGCGGCGTGTTCGCCGGCTCAATCTCGACTGTGCAGGGTGCACCCAGCGGCGGAAGCGGTATCCTCGAGGTGAGTGATGGTCAGACGGTGACTGCGACGTACGTCGATGCGGATGACGGGACCGGCCAGCAGGCGGTGGCGACCGACGCGGCGGTGGTGGACTGCGTTGCCCCGGTCATCTCCGACATAGCCGTCCGCGATATCACCGCCCGCACCGCGACCGTGTCGTTCGAGGCCAACGAGACCGGTAGTGGCGCGGTTCTGCTGGGCAGCGAGTGCGGATCACTCTCCGACATTCGCCTTGGCTGTGCTGCAGCGACGTCGCACCAGATCACGCTCAGTGGCTTGACGCCGGCCACGAGCTACACGTTTGCCGTGCGGGCCACAGATGCTGCCGGCAATGAGGCCTTGGACGACAACAGTGGAAGTTGCCATGTCCTGGCGACCCTCGTCCAGCCGGATTACCTGACGGCGCTTTTTGACGGAGACAGCGGCAGTCTTGCCAACAAGTCCTGGACGTTCACATACGGCAGCGGGAGTGGAACCTACGCCGTGTGCCAGAGCCCGGCGACGGCCTTTCCCGTGGATCCGTCGAGCGGGATGACGCTGAGTCTCAGTGACGACGCCTATCAGCAGGTCGTCCTCGCCGGTGGCGCGGAGATACCCTTCTTCGGTCAGATGCATTCCGCCTTCTTCGTGAGCAGCAACGGCTACATCACCTTCGATGAGGGTGATGCGGACTGGAGCGCCTCGGCGGCCGATCATTTCCGCCTGCCTCGGGTGTCCGGGATTTTCGGCGACCTGGATCCGTCGTCGGCGGGTGCCGTCTCCTGGTGCCAGTTGGCCGATCGGGTGGTCGTTACCTGGCAGGGCGTGCCCGAGTATGGGGCCAGCACGGTGAGTAGCTTCCAGATCGAGATGTTCTTCAGCGGCCGGGTGCGGGTGACGTATCTGAGCCTGGCTCCGATTCACGGCCTGGTCGGCCTGTCCCCGGGCAGCGGCTTGCCGGCCGACTTCTGCGGTTCGGACTATGCCGCCTATTCCGCATGCCCGCTGGTGCCTCAGGCCGACTTCGATGCCGATGGTGATGTGGACTTGGATGACGCCGGTCACATGCAGGCGTGCCTCCTCGGCTCGCTGGAGCCGCAAACCGACGTTGCCTGTCGTGATGCCGACCTCAATGCTGACGGCTTTGTCAACGATACCGATTTCCGTCTGCTCATCGGCTGTCTGAGCGGTGCCGGCGTGCCGGTGGACTTCGCTTGCCTGCCGTGATCCGCCGCAGCCGTCACTTCTCGGTGAGCTCGATTTCGCCGTGCCATTCCGGCGGCGGGGGGGCGGACAGGTATCGCCGGATGGTCTCCCGATAGCGTTCGACGGCCAAGTCGCCGGGCCTGATGCGCAGGCACTGCTGCAGAACAGCGTCGGCCTCCTGCCAGTCGCGCCGGCTGAAGGCGGCCACGGCTCGTTCGTACTGCCCAGCCACCTCGATTAGCTCGGCGCTCACTTTCCCCGGTCGTCCCAACAGCTCGTACACCGCCAGGGCTTCGCTCTTCCCTTTCACCTGGATCGCTCCGAGGCGCCGGTACAGGAAGCGCTCTCCGGCGATATCGTGGGTGCTGCCGGCCACCATGATGGCCGTGCCGAAGTACTTGTTGGCGGACTCCAGCCTTGCGGCCAGGTTGACGGTGTCGCCCATGCAGGTGTAATCCAGCTTGTTTTCGCTGCCGTAGTCGCCGACGAATACCGGGCCGGAGCTGATCCCGATGCGCACGAACAGCCGCTCGAATTCCCGCCCGAGCGGGTGGTTGAGGTGACTGGCCTTCAATTCCCTTAGCGCCTGGAGGCTGTCGAGTGCGGCTTCGCAGACTGCGACCGCATGATCCGGGCACGGCAGGATCGGCGGGTTGAAGAAGGCGAAGACCCCGTCGCCCATGAACTTGTTGATCAGGGCCCGATGATGGTGAAGAACCTCGGACATGGATTCGAGGTAGGGATTGAGCAGTGTCCGCGTCCCTTCCGGTCCGAGGCGCTCGCTCAAGGGCGTGAAGCCGGCCAGGTCGCTGAAGAAGCAACTCACCTCGCCCTGGACCGGGGCGAGGTCGAGCTTGGCCGTGTTGTCCGCAATCCGCCGGGCCATTGCCGGCGAGACGTACTGGGCGACTGCACGACTAAATCGCCGTTTCTCACGCTCCGAGGTGAGGTAGCGAACCATGACAATGAAGGCCCAGTTGACGAACATCAACAGGATAGCCGTGACCAGCGCCAGCCAGTGGTCCATCCTCGCGAACAGCCCGAATGCGCTTAGAAGGGCGGCGCCGACGGCGATACAAACCAGCAGGAGGAACGTCGTCCAGGGGCCGCGGGTAATGCTGGCCAGCGTGGCGACCAAGCCGAGCAGGGCGATGATCCCTGCTTGGGTGCTCGTATTCGACCAGGTGCGAAAACGGCCGACCAGGAAGCTGTTCAGCACATTGGAGTGGACCAGAACGCCCGGCACGCGTGGGTAGGGCGGGGTGGTTACCATGTCGGCCACCGCGGTGGCCGTGTAGCCGACCACGCAGGTCTTTCCCTCGAACAACGGGCGCATCTGGTCGGTCAGACGCTTGTGCTCCCGGGTGAGCTGGACGATGGCCTGGTCCAGTTCCGCCACGTCACCGGCGATCAATTCGTGGGCTTCCTTGAAGCGCTTGTAGTCGGCGGCGATATCGGGCTTGTGCGGATCGGGTTCGGCCTGCAGCCGACTCCATTCCTCGCGGATCAGGGTCAGCGTGTCGTTCTGATCCTGCTCGACCATCGAACGTAGCTGCCGTGCCTCGGCGGCCTCCTTCCGCGACGCGTCGGTGTCGCCCTGGCCGAGCAGGCGAGCTCGGCCCACGCTCCGTTCCAGCTCGAGCATCCGGTTAACCTGGGCGCGGTAGAGTGAGAATCCGGCGTCGTCCTTGATGAGGCTGATGGCCCGGCCGATCTTCCACTGGCGAGCCTGGTCGTTCTCACGCATCCGCCGTCGACAGTCGGAGAGCCGCAGCAGCAGGGCGGCCGGCTTGTGGTCGAAGCACTCCTGCCAGCCACGTCCGGCGACGTGCCAGTTGATCAGCATCTCGCCTTGTTCGTTCAGCTGCACGCGATATTCCGGTCGTCCGTCACGACCGGCGATGATCAGCCGCCCCTGACGGTCAAAAGTCAACTCCTCGGTCCTGATACCCAGGGTTTCGCGGACGGTCACAAAGGCCAGGTGCTCGAGCAGCCGGCCATCCCAGTCGAGCAGCAGAGGCACATGGCGGGTTCGCCCGTCGGCGTCGGGATGGAAAGTGACGAATCCCATTCGTTTGGCCGCAATCCCGATCTGATAAAGTGGCGGTACCACATGGTCGGCCTTCGGCAGTCGGCCCCTGAGGACCGCGGGGACGGGAGGACAGCGCTCGCGCAGCACCTGCAGGCTCTTGGCTCGGTGGAAAGCCGCCAGCACGTCTTCGCGGTCGGCGGTCAGCCGATTGGCGGGGGTTGAGAGAATCGCACGATGAACCGTGGCGTAATCCGCCTGAGGATGCTCGGCCAGGAAGGCGGTCACGCGTTCCTCGGCTACCCGCCGCTTGGCTCCGGGGAGAACGGCTTCGACGGCGCCCCGGCCGCGGCCCACTGTCTTCGCAAGAACGTCCAGATCCTGCTCGAACTGTCTGCGGAGCAGGTCTGCCAGCTGCTCCTCCAACCGGCTGGCGGATGGCCTTGCACCGCCCGCTTCGTAGTACATGGACAGGCAGACGTGACCTGCCTCGGCGATTGCCCCGGCCAGTTCATCATCCGGGTAGACCAGATTGCCCTCCGAGATTTCCCCGAGTTGTGCGACCGGTCCTTCCACGTCCGTGAAGCGATCAAGTCCGGGTACGCGCAGCTCCCGCGGGCGAGGTTCGCTCCACACGATGTCGATCATGATTCGGGCGGCGCCGAGCTCCTTCAGGTCGCGGACCATTTCCGCCTGCAGATCGCGCGGCCAGGGCCAGCTTCCCACGCGATTCAGCGCGTCGTCGTCGATATCGATGTGAACAATCCGGTCCGAGGCCGGAACGCGGCTGAAACGCCGAACCAAGAAATCAAAGCCGTCCCATTCGAGCCGCTGGGTGAGAGCGAGACGGCCCGTGTGGGTCGAGACTGCGAGCAGGGTCAGCGCCAGGCCGGTCGCCAGTTCCCACCGATGCTTCGCCATCCATCGCATGATGTGCGTGTTGTCGCCTAGCGGGTGCCCCAGAGGTGAGGAAGTCTGCCGCTGCCGGTGCCGAAGTTGCCCTCGGGTCTGTTTACCACGCGCGTGCCGCCGCCAGTGCTCCGTGGCGCCAGGAGTGCCGTCGTGCTCAGGACGTTGGTCAAGTTCTGGCCCAACGCAGGCCCCCCCGCGCCCCCCTGGAAACGCCGGGCGAAAGCGCGGGTGGTGATTCCGCCGCCCGGCTCCAGCGACCCGGCGCCCGAGCCGTTCAGCACGTTGAACAGCTTCTCAGCGCCTGTCTGTCCGAAGACATCGGCAAACGAGACGTGCCGGTCGAAGGTCGCCGTCTCGATCCAGCGAACCATGCGTTCAGTGACGTACTGTCCGGCGTGCAGGTTTCGCGATTCCTCGGTCATCCTGTTCAGGGCTGTCACCAGGCCCTCCTGGGCCAAATCAATCTTGAACCGGCCGGTGCTGGGTTCGTACTCGATGCCGAAATCCATCGTGCCTTTCTTGGACAGCGTCGCGGTCGGCGTCTCGATGGTCATATCGCTTCGCAAGGTGGTCTCCGCCACGCCGGCTCGGACCGCGCCGTGCCCCAGTCCCAGACGAACCTCCTTGGTGTCTGCGACACGCTGAAACTGATCGATACTGGCCAGCGTCGCCCGGTCGATCATCACCACGGTGTCATCCCCAAACGTGAGGACGACTTGGGATCGCAGGCGAGTGCGAATGCGTGTGCCGGCCGGCAGCAGGTCGCCGACCTTGGCGGCTTTCCACTCACCCGTGGTGCCCCCGGCGCCCACCAAGGCGTAGTGGACCGTACCCTCGAGCTTGGCCACCCGGGCTTGCATGGGCTCGCCGGACGGCCTGGTGGCGGGCGGCTGTCCCACCGGCGCCGTGGCAGCGGCGGCAGGGGCTCCGCCGGCCGGCTGAGCCGAGGGGGCGACGTCCTGAGCCCACGAGGCCGCGGTGATCAGAAGAATCCCAACGCCGGACCAGATGGTTGTGCAGTGTCTCATCATGTTCACCTGATACACCATTCTAGCCGATGGGAGCCTGTCCTGCCTCGACAAACAGCCTAATTCCTCGCGGGTTGCGAGCTTGGGGCTTCAAGCTCCTTCTGGACGTCGGTCGGCTCCGAGGCGTAGCGGCCGTGCGCCGCCATGTAGCGGTCAGCTTTGGCGGTCAGATCGACCAGTTCTCCGCCCGTGATGTAGCGGTACGGGGCGGTCTGGGGCATCAGATCGAGAAAGGCCAGTTCGCGAAGGGCGTATCGCCGGTCACCGACATGCGCCGCCCGGCCCAGCAAGTTGAGATTCGCCCCTCCAGGAGCCTGGATGATCTGGCAGACCATGTAGGCGACGCTGCCCTTGTCGATGCACGCCTCCCGCCTCAGATTCCACTCGGCCCGGGCAATGCCCCGGTTCTCCAGTGATGCCCGTCGCTCCTCGAAACTCTTGTACGCGTCGTCACCGTCCGCGAGGATGACCATGGCTCGGTAGGCCTCCGCCACGGTAACCATCGGTTCCTTCTGCAGCTGCTCGTGAAGGAGGGTGTCGACGTCCACCCGCTCGCCCTGATCCGCCTGTTCGACGCGGACGGCCTGCGTGCAGCCGAGACCGCACC